>CAYTPY010000001.1:0-98239 GCA_964439725.1 uncultured Erythrobacter sp.
CCTTCACATGGACAAAGTCGCGGCGCTGCTCCCCGTCTTCGAAGATCAGCGGCGGCTGGCCGTTCAGCAGCCGCGAGGCGAAGATCGCCAGCACGCCCGTGTAGGGGTTGGAAAGAGCCTGGCCGGGGCCGTAGACGTTGAACAGCCGCAGGCACACGCTCTCGATACCATAGGGCTGGCCCATGATGTGGGTCGTGCGCTCCTGGACGTACTTGTTGAGCGCGTAGATCGAGGAGAGGCTCGGCCGCTTCCATTCGGGGGTGGCCACCGGGGCGAGCGGGCGGCCCTGATCGTCGACGGGATCCCACTGGGCCTGCCCGTCGCGCAGCGGCTTGCGCGCCGCGTCCTCGACCAGGGCTCCATCGGCATCGCGGTAGAGCCCTTCGCCGTAGATGCTCATCGAGGAGGCGGTGACGACCCGGCGCACCGGATGGTCTATCAATCGTTCGAACAGGACGGCGGTGCCGACATCGTTGGTCGAGGTATAGCGCTCGACCTCGTACATCGACTGACCGACGCCGACTTCGGCCGCCAGGTGGACGACACTGTCGACCCCGCGCAGCGCTTCGGCGACGCGCCTGCCGTCTCGAACATCGCCGAGCAGGAACTCGACGTCCGAAGACAGCCCGGTCGGCCGCGCATCTTTTCCGTGTACCTGCTCAATTAGCGCATCAAGCACGCGAACTTTGAAGCCGCGTTCGAGTAATTCACTGCAGACGGCCCTCCCAATGAAGCCCGCGCCTCCCGTAACGAGCACAGTTTCTGTCATGCAGTTTCCTTATAGTATGACTCTCGGACAGGGTGACGCACGGTCAACAGCAACGCCGCTGACATGTGGCCCGTAACATTATAAACAAATGCCGGGTTCCGCTCCTGCCGATTACACCCTAGACTGGTCCGTAATGCATCTTCTTGATCTAAGTTCCCGCACCTTTGCTAGAACTAACTTAGATCAAGGGAACCGATGCCGCGGATAAGCTTTGTAGAAGCTGCAGGACTCTCGGGGAGACTGTCCTGTCCATGCAACAGCAGGGGATGGGTTATCGCAACCGCAACGACACAGCCTGTTCTGGAGATCGGCCGTAATGAATCCCAGGTCACGAGAGCCGAGGGTTGCGAGTGACTCCGCAAGGCGCCGCCGCAGGCAAGCTGCAGTTGGACGAAGTACGCTCGCTGCGGCAGCGGGTCGATGACCTCGCGCCCTGGTTCCAGAACATCGACCTCGGCCACGGCATCCGCACCGCGCCGGAGCACTTCCTGGGCGACTATCCCACCTTCAAGTACCAGCGCTTCGCGCATGCGCTGCCGGATGATCTCGCCGGCAAGTCGGTGCTCGACGTCGGCTGCAACGCTGGGTTCTACGCGATCGAGATGAAGAAACGCGGGGCTGGCCGCGTGCTCGGCATCGACAGTGATGAGCGCTATCTGGCCCAGGCCCGCCTCGCCTCCGACGCCCTCGGTTTCGACGACATCGAGTTCGCGCAGCTCTCGGTCTACGACGTCGGCGCGCTAGGCGAGAAGTTCGACTGGGTCATCTTCATGGGCGTGCTCTATCATCTGCGCCACCCGCTGCTCGCGCTCGACCTGATTCGCGAACACGTGGCCGGCGAGATGATGCTGTTCCAGACGATGCAGCAGGGGACCGACGCGGTGCTGCGGGTTCCCGAGGATCACCCGTTCCACAAGCCGGGCACGACGCAGCCGCCCGACTACTTCGACAATCGGGCCTATCCGAAGATGCATTTCATCGAGCGTGAGTTTGCGCACGACTGGACCAACTGGTGGGCGCCGAACGCCGCCTGCAGCCAGGCTATGTTGCGCGCGGCGGGCTTCGCCATCGAGGCGAACCCGGAGCCGGAAGTCTACATCTGCCGCGTCTCGCCGGTCCCTTACGGCGACTATGGCCCCGCCGCGGTCTATCCAGCCAAGGGAGATCGGGCGTGATCGAAGCCGCGATGATCTGGAACGAGCCGAACAACAAGTCGCACTGGGATCCGGCGCTTGATCCGGAATGGGCGCTGTTCGCCGATCACGTGATCCGCGCGGGCGAAGCGATCCGCTCGGTCAATCCGCAGATGACCCGCGTGCTCGGCGGCATGTCGCCGATCGATCCGCACTGGCTGAAGCGGATCGAGGGGCACGGCGCGCTCGGCGCCGTGGACGTGGTCGCGGTGCACGGCTTCCCGCTCGACTGGAACCTTTGGCCGCTCAATTCCTGGCCCGACAAGATCGCGGAGATCAAGGCGGTCACCGACAAGCCGGTCTGGGTCACCGAAGTCGGCGTCAGCAGCTTCGGCGCCGAGGAAGTGCAGGTCTTTGGGCTGGAGCGCACCGCCACGCTGCTCAAGGATATCGTCCCGCGCGTTTTCTGGTACTCGCTGTTCGACCTGCCGCAGTCGTGGGGCGCGGAAACCCGCCACCGCGAAGCGGAAGGCTCCTCCTACTACCGGCACTTCTACCTCGGCCTGATCCGTGAGGACGGCACACCCAAACCGGCGCTCGCCAACTATGCCGAGCATGCCGCCGAGATCGGGCTGATGCAGTGGTTCCACTTCCACGATCCGCGCCTCGACGAAGCGGTGCAGTGGATGAAGCGGCTAGGCACCCGCCGCATCCGCACCGGTCTCAGCTGGGCCGACAGCTTCCGACCGGGTGCGATCGACTGGTTCGATCGGCAGATGGAAGCGCTCGCCGATTTCGACGTGACGGTGACTTTCTGCTTCACGCCGCAGCATCTCGGGATTTCGCCGCACCACACCAGCCCGGCGCAGGATCCGCAGGCCTTTGCCGATTTCTGCGCGTGGATGATCGACCGCTACGCGCCTGCCTCGGCGGTGCGAGCGCCAGTGGCTGTGCCCGATCTCACCGTGCCCGATGACGTGAGCCCGCCCGAGCTCAGCCCGCTGCACTTCGACCGTGACGAGCGGCTTGCCGCCGAAAGGAGCGTAGCCTGATGCTCTCTCCCGATCAGCGCGGCATCAATGTCGCCATCGTCGGAATCGGCAACTGCGCCAGCTCTCTCGTCCAGGGCGTCGAGCACTACCGCTCGGGTACCAACGACACGACCGGCCTGATGCACCACGAGATCGGCGGCTACGAGCCGAGCGACATCCGCGTCGTCGCGGCCTGGGACATCGACCGGCGCAAGGTCGGCCGCGACGTGGCCGAAGCGATCTTCGCCAAGCCGAACTGCACCGCGGTGTTCTGCGACAGCCTCGAGCTGACCGGAGCCGTAGTTCGCATGGGCCGCGCTCTCGACGGGGTGGCCGATCACATGGCGCAGTTCCCGGAGGAGCGCAGCTTCCGCCTCGCCGACGCGCCACAGCCCGACAAGGCGGAAGTGGTCGAGCTGCTGCGCGAAAGTCGCGCCGACGTGCTGATGAACTACTTGCCGGTCGGGTCGCAGGAAGCCAGCGAGTTCTACGCCGAATGCGCACTCGAGGCGGGTGTCGCTTTCGTCAACAACATCCCGGTGTTCATCGCCAGCGATCCGCACTGGGCCGAGCGCTTCCGAGCCGCCGGCGTGCCGATCATCGGCGACGACATCAAGGCACAGCTTGGCGCGACGATCGTGCACCGCGTACTGACCGACCTGTTCGCCAAGCGCGGGGTCGCACTCGACCGGACCTATCAGCTCAATACCGGCGGCAACACCGACTTCCTCAACATGCTAGAGCGTACCCGTCTCGCGTCGAAGAAGGAGTCGAAGACCGAGGCCGTGCAGTCGGTCGCCGCAGCACGGCTGGTGGACGAGAACATCCACGTCGGTCCGTCGGATTACGTCGCCTGGCAGAACGACAACAAGGTCTGCTTCCTCAGGATGGAAGGCCGGCTGTTCGGCGGGGTGCCGATGAACCTCGAGCTGCGCCTGTCGGTCGAGGACAGCCCGAACTCGGCCGGCGTCGCCATCGACATGATTCGCTGCGCCAAGCTCGCCAAGGACCGCGGTCTCGCCGGGCCCGTCGAGGCGCCCGCGGCATGGTTCTGCAAGCACCCGCCGGTGCAGATGACCGACGACGAAGCCCACGCTCTCGTCGAGGCCTTCATCGCCGGCCAAGAGTGAGGCGCATGCCCGGTTCAGTCGAGCTCCTGCTCGCGCCTCTGCGCGTCCAGCGCTTCCATGACCTCTACGGGCGCCACGTCCTTCTCGATCTCGGCGAATTCAGGGTCGTCCACCGGCACGTCGAGACGTCCAGCCACGCGATCGAGCAACTGCGCCATACGGGTCAATTCATGCTCGGTCAGCAGCGAGATGTGGAGGTCGAGGTCCGCGCGCCGATCTGCGGCGGCGGCCATGCGGTTCTGGCTGATCAGCACGAAAGTCGACAGGAAGATCGCCTCGACCGAGGCGATCATCGCCAGGGCGACGAAGGTGGGGTCGAACGGCGCCACGCCCGGAACCCAGCCAAGGTTGACCGTGATCCACGTCCCGAAGATCGCCAGGTGCAAGTACACGAACAGCATAGAGCCGGTGAAACACGTGATCCTGTGCGCGATCCGGTCGCTGGCGGGCGCCCTGGAGCGTTCCTGTTTCTCGCGCTCGGCCAACGCGACGATATTCTCGCTGAGCGTACCGCTGAGCGAGGTTCCGAATTTCAGTCCTGGTTCCATGCTGGGGCCAATCGACGGAGGGCAAGAAGGTTGCAGCAATGGAGCTGATGCGCGCGGCGGTGCTGGCCGCCCCGGGTGAAATACGGATCGAGGAACGGCAACGCCCCGAACCCGGGCCGGGCGAGGTACGCATCCGGCTCGAAGGCTGCGGCGTATGCGCCTCCAACCTCGAGCCTTGGGCAGGCCTGGAGTGGATGACATACCCCGGTGACGCAGGCGGCCTCGGCCACGAAGGTTGGGGCGTCGTGGATGCCATAGGGCCGGACGTGACGAACGTCGCGCCGGGAGACCGCGTCGCCGCCTTATCCTACCGCAGCTTCGCCGAATACGACCTCGCGCGCGCCGAAGCCGTGGTGCGGCTGCCGCCGGAACTCGGTGAACAGCCCTTCCCCGGCGAGCCGCTCGGCTGCGCGTTCAACATCTTCCGGCGCAGCGACATCCAGCCGGGTCAGACTGTGGCGGTCATCGGTATCGGCTTTCTCGGCGCGGTGCTGACGCGGCTGGCGAGCGAGGCAGGCGCGCGCGTCATCGCGATATCGCGCCGGCCGGAATCGCTCGACCTCGCTCGCCACTACGGCGCCGCCGAGACGATCCCAATGGACGATCACTGGGCGATCATTGAGCGGGTCAAGGAACTCACCGGCGACGCCTTGTGCGAGCGCGTGATCGAATGCGTCGGCAAGCAATGGCCGCTCGACCTCGCCGGAGAGCTCGTCGCTTTCGGCGGCAAGCTGATCGTCGCCGGCTATCATCAGGACGGGCCGCGCCAGGTCGGCATGCAGATGTGGAACTGGAAAGGGATCGACGTGATCAACGCGCACGAACGCGACCTCGCGGTGCAATTGCGCGGCGTGCAGGAAGCGGTGGATGCGGTAGCCAGCGGCCGGCTCGATCCGGCGCCGCTCTATACCCACCGCTACACGCTCGACGAACTCCCCGCCGCGCTCGACGCGACGCGCGACAAGCCGCAAGGCTTCGTCAAGGCGCTGGTCACGCTGGCATGACCCGCCCCCGCATTGGTTTTCTCGGCACCGGCTGGATCGGGCGCCACCGGATGGAAGCGATGATCGCTACCGGAGCGATCGAGCCGGTCGCTCTATCCGATCCCTCGGCCGAATGTGCGGCCGAAGCGGCGAAGCTGGCGCCCGGCGCCGCGGTCTTGCCCACGCTCGAGGCAATCCTCGATTACGGGCTCGACGGCTTGGTCATCGCTACCCCCAGCGCGCTTCATGCCGAGCAGGCGATCGCCGCGTTCGATCGGGGCATCGCGGTGTTCTGCCAGAAGCCGCTCGGCCGCAGTGCTGCGGAAGCCGCGGCGGTCGTCGAAGCTGCGCGCCGCGCCGACCGCCTGCTCGGGCTCGACTTGTCGTACCGTCACACCGCTGCGGCCGAAGCGATGGCTGACGTGGTCCGGCGCGGCGACCTTGGCGAGATCTTCGCAGTCGATCTGACCTTCCACAACGCCTATGGGCCCGACAAGCCCTGGTTCTACGACCGCGCCCTCTCTGGCGGCGGCTGCGTGATCGACCTCGGCGTCCATCTCGCCGATCTCGCCTTGTGGATGCTCGATTTCCCCGCCGTCGAAGCTGTCACCTCGCGCCTTTATGCCGGCGGGCAGCCGCTCTCGCCGGGATCCTCCGAAGTCGAGGACTACGCCGTCGCCCGCCTCGATCTCGCCGGCGGCACCAACGTTCGCCTGGCCTGCTCCTGGCGCCTTCATGCTGGGCAAGAGGCCGTGATCGAAGCCAGCTTCTACGGCACCGCCGGCGCGGTAACCCTGCGCAACGTCGGCGGCAGCTTCTACGACTTCGAAGCCCAGCATCACCGCGGCACTCAGAGCGAGCGCCTGGTGTCCCCGCCCGACGCCTGGGGCGGCCGCGCAGGCGCGGCCTGGGCCAGGGCGCTCGCCAAGAGTACACGCTTCGATCCTGCAGCCGATCGCTTCCCCGAAGTGGCCGCGGTACTCGACCGTATCTACGCCTTGGCCGGATAGTCCCACGACTACTGCCCGAAGTGTTTGCGGCCGACCTGGGCACGGGCGCGACCGCGTTGACAGCGGGGCGGGCAAAAAAATGGCCCGGCCTTGCGGCCGAGCCTGGAAAGTTTGGGAGAGGATGCCTGAAAGGCCCGCTCTCAATGAACCGCCGCGGCGCTGCCGGCAAATGCGAAACCTGCACCAACCGTTGCAATAAATGCACCTTAGGCCGGCAACTGCGGATAACGCCGGCCCTGCCCTTAAGGTCGCAGCACTCGGTCGGTAGGGGCCTTGCGGTGACTACGCAGATCGTGCTCGGCTCCGATGCCAACGGGGCGCCTGTTCAACTTGACGTCGAAGAACTTCTGGCGACCCGCCTGCTGGTCCAGGGGAACAGCGGCTCGGGCAAGTCGCACCTGCTGCGCCGCATCCTCGAAGAAAGCGCCTCGCTGGTCCAGCAGATCGTGATCGATCCGGAAGGTGACTTCGTCAGCCTAGCCGAGCCATTCGGTCACGTGGTGATCGACGGTGCGGCTTACGCGGATGCAGAGATCGTCCGGCTCGGCGCCCGGATCCGCGAGCACCGCGCTTCGGTGATCCTCGCGCTCGACGGGCTGGAGATCGACAACCAGATGCGCTGCGCGGCGCTGTTCCTGTCGGCGCTGTTCGATGCCCCGGTGCAGCACTGGTATCCCGCGCTGGTGATCGTCGACGAAGCCCAGGTCTTCGCCCCGGCTGCCGCTGGCGAGGTGAGCGACGAAGCGCGGCGAACCTCCCTCGCGGCGATGACCAACCTGATGTGCCGCGGCCGCAAGCGCGGGTTGGCCGGCGTGATCGCCACCCAGCGTCTGGCGAAGCTGGCCAAGAACGTCGCTGCCGAAGCGTCGAACCTGCTGATGGGCCGAACCTTCCTCGACATCGACATGATCCGCGCCGCCGACCTGCTCGGGATGGAGCGACGCCAGGCGGAGCAGATCCGCGATCTCGAGCGCGGGCATTTCCTGGGCCTGGGTCCGGCGATCAGCCGCCGGCCGGTCGCGGTCAAGATCGGCAGCGTCAAGACGGCGGCGCGCGCCGCCGCGTCGGGCCTCGCCCCGCCGCCGAGTTCCTCGCCGGCTGAAATGGAGGCTTTGCTCCACGCCGAAGCGGAAACCGCCGAGCTTCCGCCGATTGCCGAAGCCGCCGAGCCGCTGGCGCTGAGCGCCGAGACCCTCCAGGGACAGATCGAAACGGGTCCGTCCCCCACTCCGGAATACCAGGCCTTCGAACCGGAGGAAGTGCCGGCGCAGGTCAGGGCCATTCTCCTGGAGATGGCGCACGAGCACGGATCGACCTTCCAGCCGATGCCGACCCTGTTTCAGGATTTCTGCGTCCGTTGCCGGATGCGCGGGATCCGGGCGCATGGCCTCGACGCGGTCGAGTTCAGGAAGCGCTTCGCCGCTGCCCTGGCCGGGCTCGACCTGGATGACGATGACGAGCAGACTCGCGCGATATTCTCGTTGTCTCGGTCCGTTCCGCCGGAGCTGCTGGCCCCGTTCCTGGTCATCGCCAAAGCCGCCACCGAGGGCGAGCTGTGCCCGAGCGATGACGAGCTGGCACGGGTTTACGGCACCAGCTCGCTCGGCCGGGTGCGGCGGATGATCGAGAATCTGGAAAAGTGCGGCGCGATCGTCGTGCGGACCGACTTCGGCGGCCGGCGGACCGTATCGATCCCGCAGCTGAATGCCACCACGCTCGCGGCTTGAGCGAGTAGCACGCCCAATTCGCTAAGCCTTGGTCTCGTCGGAAAGCGCCGACTCGAACAGGCGCTGCAGGCGACTCTCGATTTCCGCACCGCAGCCCTTCAGCGGGTCGACCCCGATGACCGTGCGCATGATAGTCATGCCCATCCAGACCGCCAGCGACGTGCTCGCACGCAGCTCCGGTTTGTCGCCCCCCAGCCTCTCCGCCAGCGGGGTGAGCACGTCTCGCCGCAGCGCATCGCGCACGATCTGTGATGCGACCGGCGATGACGCCGAACGCAAGATGATCAGCAGCCGGTCGACGTTCTGGTCGCGGTCGCTGTCCTGAGCCAGGTACAAGCTCGCCAGATAGGCGGGGATCTGGTCGTCGGCGAGTTCGGCGGGAAGAATGTCTTTTTGCCGGCCGACGCCGAGCACTTCCTTGAACAACTCTTCCTTGTTGCCGAAATAGCGGCTGACCAGCGCGACATCGACGCCGACGTCGCCGGCGATGTCGCGCATGCCGACATTCTCATAGCTCTCGAGCACAAAGCGGCGGCGCGCGGCCGCCAGCATCGCTTGCTTGGTCGCTTCGGCAGAGCGGCCCTTGCTGGCCGGAGATGCGTCGGATGCCATGAAAGTAACTCGCGCGAAAACTCTTCCCTAGTTGGCGGGGAAGATAGGTCAACAGGTGTTGACATGGCATGAACCCGAGAGTAGCCGCCCGTCATCAACTGTTGACGCTGCACTGCAGCAATAGAAGGCGGGCGCTGCCCGATACCTGGTAGATGAAATCTTGGTTTCTGGCGCTGACTGCCGCCCTCGCTGTCGCCGCCTGCTCGGGCGACGCTCAGAACGCTGCCCCCCCGGTTCCGGCCGTGACCGTCTCGCAGCCGCTGGTGCAGCAGGTGCGTGACTGGGACGACTACGTCGGCCGATTCGAAGCCATTCAGAACGTCGAAGTTCGTCCGCGGGCGACCGGTTACCTGCAGCAAGTGCACTTCACCGACGGGCAGTTCGTCCGCGCCGGGCAGGTTCTGTTCACGATCGACGCCCGCCCCTCGCGTGCCGCGCTCGAACAGGCACGGGCACAGCTCGCCCGGGCCGAAGCCCTTCTTGCCAACGCCCGGACCGAGCTTGCCCGCTCCGAGACGCTCGCCGAATCGCAAGCCGCCAGTCAGGAAGAAGTCGAGCAGCGCCGCGCCGCCGTGCGCGCCGGTGTGGCCGAAGTGAATGCGGCACGCGCCAGTGTCGAAGCTCAGCAACTCCAGGTCGGCTTCACCACCGTGCGGGCGCCGATTTCCGGCCGTGTGTCCGAGCGGCTGGTGGACGTCGGCAACAGCGTCATCGCCGACCAGACCGTCCTCACCCGCATCGTCTCGGTCGATCCGATCCACTTCAGCTTCGAAGGCTCCGAGGCGCTGCTCCTCAAGTACCAGCGCGAAGGGCTGGCCGGACCGGGCGCCGAAGTGCGGGTCAAGCTGCAGGACGAAGCCACTTACGTTCATCCGGGGCGGATCGACTACATCGACCCGGTCGTGGATCCGGGCGCCGGCACCGTGCGCGGACGCGCGGTCCTGCCCAATCCCAACAGCTTCCTGAAGCCCGGCATGGTCGGGCGGATGCAGCTTGCCGGTACTGACGCCTACGAAGCGCTGCTCGTGCCCGACTCGGCGGTCGTCACCGACGCGGCGCGCCGGCTGGTTTTCGTCGTCGACGGCGAAGGAACGGTCGTGGCCAAGGCTGTCGAACTCGGCCCGCTCGTCGGCGACCTTCGCGTCATCCGCAGCGGCATCGCCGCGCAGGATCAGGTGATCATCAGCGGTGTGCAGCGGGCTCAGCCGGGCCAGAAGGTCCAGCCGCAGAAAGGCACGATCAAAGCGGCTGCGGGCGACGCAGCGTTGGTCCCGGTCACCCGGTCGCCCCGCGCCTCTTCGGCCGAAATCGTCGCTCCGGCCCAGAACTAGACCATGAACTTCTCCCGCTTCTTCATCGACCGGCCGATCTTCGCGGCCGTGATCGCGATCGTCATCACGCTGATCGGGGCGTTCTCGTTCCCGCTCCTGCCGCTGTCGCAATATCCGGAGATCGCGCCGCCGACGATCGTGGTCCAGGCGCCCTACCCCGGCGCCTCGGCCGAGACGATTGCCGAGACTGTCGCGGCACCGCTCGAACAGGAAATCAACGGCGTCGAGAACATGCTCTATGTCCAGAGCTCCTCGACCCAGGGTGCGGCGCAAATCACCGTCACCTTCGAACCCGGCACCGATCTCGATGCCGCGCAGGTGCTGGTGCAGAACCGCGTCCGTCTCGCCGAACCGCGCCTGCCCGAACAAGTTCGCCAGGTCGGCGTGATCGTGAACAAGCAGTCGACCGGCTTCCTGCTGATCGCCACGCTGACCGCGCAGGAAGGCTCCGGCCTCGATATCGATTACGTCGGCAACTACGCGCAAACCGTCATTCGCGACCGGCTGTTGCGCCTGCCCGGCGTCGGCGGAGTCAACGTCTTCGGCGGCGGCAACTACTCGATGCGGGTTTGGATCGATCCCGACCGCGCCGCTAGCCGCAACCTCACCTCGACCGAGATCATCGCCGCCCTGCGCGGGCAGAACGTGCAGGTCGCGGGCGGTGCGCTCGGCCAGTCGCCGAACTCCGCTAACCCAGCGTTCGAAGTACCGGTCGACGTCCAGGGCCGCCTCGGCACGGCGGAGGAGTTCGCCGACGTCGTTCTCAAGTCGGATCCGCAGACCGGCTCGATCACTCGCCTGCGCGACGTGGCGCGGGTTGAGCTCGGCAACCAGGACTATGGCCTCCGCGCGTTCTACAACGGCGACCGCAGCGTCGCGCTCGCGGTCATCCAGCAGCCCGGCGCCAACGCGCTCAACGCGGCCGCTCTGGTCGAGCAGGAGCTAGAGACGCTCGCCGCGGAATTCCCCGCCGGCCTTACTTACGCGACGCCGTACAACCCTACCGAATTCGTCGCGGCTTCGGTCAGCGCGGTCCAGTCGACCCTGCTCGAGGCGATCGTCCTCGTCGTGCTCGTGATCATGGTCTTCCTGCAGACCTGGCGCGCGGCCATCATCCCGATCATCGCGATCCCCGTCGCCCTCGTCGGCACGTTTGCCGTCCAGCTGGCGCTCGGATTCTCAATCAACTCTCTGTCCCTCTTCGCGCTGGTGCTCGCCGTCGGGATCGTGGTCGACGACGCCATCGTGGTGGTCGAAGCGGTCGAGAACCACGTGCGCAACGGCCTGTCGCCTCGGGAAGCGGCGCACAGAACAATGCGCGAGGTATCGGGGGCGCTTATCGCTATCGGGCTGGTGCTGATCTCGGTGTTCATCCCGACCGCGCTGACGCCTGGCATCCCCGGCATCTTCTACCAGCAGTTCGCGGTGACGATTGCCGCCGCTGCCACCATCTCTCTGCTGGTATCGCTGACCTTGTCGCCCGCGCTCGCGGCACTATTGCTCAAGCCGCATGCGCCCGGCCACGTGAACGAAGGCCCGCGCTGGCTTCGCCCGCTTCGTGTCGGCGCCGACAAGTTCAACCAAGGTTTCGACTGGCTGTCCGACCGCTACGGCCGGTTCACCGCCCGCGCGGTGCGCATGGCGACAATCATGCTGGTAATCTACGCCGGCCTGCTCGCGCTCACCGGCTGGCGCCTGGCCGATACTCCGACCGGGTTCATCCCTGAACAGGACCAAGGTATCCTGATCGGCGTCGTGCAGATGCCGCCGGGCGCCTCGCTCGACAGGACCAACGCCGTGCTCGACCAGGTGTTCGAAGCCGCCTTCGAGGAAGAGGGCGTCGACTCCGCGATTTCGATCGCCGGCCTTGACGGCTCGACCCAGGCGACCTCGTCCAACGCCGGCACGGTCTTCATGCGCCTGACCGACTGGTCGGAACGCGGCGATGACCTCAGCGCCGATGCGCTGGCTGCCAAGCTGACCGGCAAGCTCGCCGGGATCACCGACGAAGCGAACATCTTCATGGTCGCGCCGCCCACCGTCAGCGGTCTCGGCAGCGGCAGCGGCTTCGTGATGATGGTCCAGGACCGCGGCGGCAACGGCAACCGCGCGCTCGAGCAGACCGCGCTCCCGCTGATGGGCGCCGCCGCGCAGCAGCCCGACGTGCTCAACCAGGTCTTCACGACGTTCAACACCGGCACGCCGCGCATTCGCGCCGACGTCGACCGCGACCGCGCGCAGATGCTCGGGGTGCAGCCGGGCGCGGTCTACGACGCGCTCGGGACTTACATTGGCTCCACATACGTCAACGACTTCAACTTCATGGGCCGGACTTATCGCGTGACGGCGCAGGCCGAGCCCTATGCACGCGACGACGCCACCGACATCGGCCGCATGCAGGTCCGCTCGTCGAGCGGAGAGATGGTGCCCCTGTCGTCGCTGGCGACTCTGCACGACGACTCCGGTCCCGCGCGCGTCGTTCGCTACAACCTGTTCCCGGCCTACGAGTTGCAGGGCCAGGCGGCGCCAGGCGTCTCCTCGGGCCAAGCCATCGAGACTATGGAGCAGATTGCCACGACGGCACTCCCCGACGGCTACGGCTATGAGTGGACCGGCCTCGCCTTCCAGGAGAAGGCCGCAGGAAGCAGCTCCGCGCTGATCTTCGGCCTCGCGGTGGTCTTCGTCTTCCTGGTCCTCGCCGCGCAATACGAGTCGCTGACGCTGCCGCTCGCGGTGATCCTGATCGTGCCGATGTGTATTCTGGCGGCCCTCCTTGGCGTCAACTTGCGCGGCATGGACAACAATATCCTGACGCAGGTGGGTCTCGTGGTGCTGATCGCGCTGGCCGCGAAGAACGCGATCCTGATCATCGAATTCGCCAAGCAGGGCGAAGAGGCTGGAATGAGCCGGATCGAGGCAGCGGTCGCCGCCGCCAAGGCCCGTCTGCGGCCGATTCTGATGACCAGCTTCGCCTTCATCTTCGGCGTGCTTCCGCTGGCCATCGCCAGCGGGCCGGGCGCCGAGATGCGCCAGTCGCTGGGTACGGCCGTGGTGTCCGGAATGTTCGGCGTGACCATCTTCGGGCTGATCTTCACGCCCGTGTTCTACGTCGTCACTCGCTCGTTCAGCCGGATGCGGCGCTACCGCAGGCTCAAGGCGCAGCGCGCGGGCCGATCCGCTTTGCCCCCGTCCGCGCCGGAAGGAGCCGTAGCATGAAGCGCCTCCTGACCTTGCTCACCGCCTCGGCCGCGCTGGCCGGGTGCGCCACCGTCGGACCCGACTACGAAACCGAACTCCCGCGCGCGACTTCGCAGGCTGCGCTCCATGCCTCGGCGCAAGGTCCGTTCATCCCCGAGGCGCCGCCGGAAGACTGGTGGCGGCTTTACGACGATCCGCGGCTCGATGGCTTCGTCGACCAGGCGCTCGCAGCCAATACCGACTTGCGCATCGCTGCCGCCAATCTGGCCCAGGCGCGCGCCGCCTTGCGCGAAGTGCGCGCCGGACGTTCGGTAAGCACCACCGTCGCCGGCTCCGCCAGCTACGGCCGGCAATCGGGTGCAGCCGTCGGGTCAGAGACCCGATTGCCCGATACCGAGCTCTACGATGCCGGTCTCGATGTTGGCTATCAGGTCGACCTCTTCGGCCGCCTGCGCCGCGCGGTGGAAGCGGGCCGAGCCGATGTCGATGCGGTACAGGCCGGCTACGACCTCACCCGCATCACCGTGGTCGCCGAAACCGTCCGCGCCTATTCGGACGTCTGCAACGCAGGCCGGCGCCTCGACGTCGCGCGCCGCAGCGTCGAAGTGCAGGAACAGACGTTCGACCTGACCCGGCGGCTGCTCGAAGGCGGCCGCGCGACCGCGCTCGAGACCAGCCAGGCGGGCGCGCTGCTCGAGCAGACCCGGGCCGAGATTCCCAGCCTTCAGGCGCTGCAGCAGACGGCCCTCTACCGGCTGGCGGTCCTGACCGGCCGCCCCCCCGCGGAGTTCCCGGCCGATCTCGCCACTTGTGCATCCCCGCTTCAGCTCGATCGGCCCATCCCGGTGGGGGACGGTGCCGCCTTGCTGGCCCGCCGCCCGGACGTTCGCGCCGCCGAACGCAGGCTGGCTGCCGACACCGCGCGCGTCGGCGTCGCGACGGCCGAGCTCTACCCCAGCATCTCGATCGGAGGCTCGATCGGCAGCACCGCCGGCGCGCTGGGTGACCTCGTCTCCGGCTCGGGGTTCCGCTACAGCCTCGGCCCGCTGATCTCGTGGAGCTTCCCGAACATGGCAGTCGCCCGGGCTCGGATCGCGCAGGCAGAAGCCTCCGCCGAAGGCAGCCTGGCGGAGTTCGACCGCGCCTGGCTCGTCGCGTTGCAGGAAACGGAAAGCGCGCTGACCAACTACGCACGCGGTCTCGATCGCACGGCGGCCCTGCAACGCGGCGTCGAACAGGCGCGCGAGGCCGCCCGCATTGCCCGGCTCCGCTATGAGGCCGGGCGCGAAGGCTTCCAAATCGTGCTCGACGCCGAACGCCAATTGGCTGTCGCCGAAGCCACGCTCGCACAGGCCGACTCGCAGCTATCGACCGACCTCATCGCCCTGTTCCTGTCGCTTGGCGGCGGATGGCGGTAGGCTGGGCAGAGCGGGTATAGGGGAATACGAAGTGGATCACGATCAATCGCACCGCGCTCTCGAGTTGCACCGGACTTTGGAGTTCATCGGCCTCAGGGCCCAGGCCACCACGGTCGGCCTGCTTCAGCTCTGCGCCGAACTGGTCCATGCCGGTGTCCTCGGTGACGAAGCGATCGAGCGGATCAAGGGCGCGATCTTCCAGGAAATTACGGTTTCGCATCCTCGCGGCTACAACCGCGACGAATTCGAGCAGACCCTGAAGCAGCGCCTCGACGCCATCTTTCCGCAAGCGCAGGACACCTCGTCCAGGTCCCGGGTCGGAACCGTGGCGGAAATGGAAACGTCGCTCGACCCCAAGCAGGAAACGCCCGGCAACGGCTAAGCTCGCCGGCGGCTGCTCCTCATCGCCCTCTGGGGGCCAGCACGATCCGGTCATGGCGCGACCGGTCGACTTCAACCAAACTCGACAGCTCAAGGAACGCTACGAACGATTTGGGATCGTTGGCGTCGAACACTCCCGAAAAGCGCGTTTCGCTGAGCGCCGGGTCGGAGAGGACGATCGGAGTTCGGTTATAGCGATTGAACTCGGCGACGATCTCGCCCAGCGCCGCATCGTCGAACGACAGCTGCCGCATCCGCCAGGACGCTGCCGCGACAATGTCGGCATCGGCGATACGCGGAGCGGCCTGCGCGAGACTGAGATCTGCCTGCTGTCCGGCGACGAGCAAGGCCTGATCGGGCGTCAGTTCACCGGCCTTTGCTGACGGCACGCGCCGGGCTGCCAACGGACGCGCATCGGACGCTCTCGGATCGACCAGCACCTCGCCTTCGACCACCACGACCCGAACCCCTCCTCGCGTGTGCCGGACATTGAACTTGGTGCCGATCGCTTGCGCCATGGTCCCCGCCGCGAAGACGCGGAAAGGCCGCTGCGGCTCGTGCGCGACTTCGAACAGCGCTTCGCCCTGTAGGAGGTCGAGGCGGCGCTCGTCGGAGGTGAAGCCGACACGCAGCTTCGAATTGGTGTTCAGAAACACCACGGAACCGTCGGCCAAGGTCAGTGATCGTTGTTCGCCAAGATCGGTCGCATAGAGGCTCGACGCCGCCGCCCCGGCATCCCGATGGGCCGCGCTCCATGGGCCCCATGCCGCCAGCGTCGCCGCGCCAACGGCCATCAGAGCCACCGCCGCAGCGATCACCCAGCGGCGCCGCAGCCCTGATTTCCGTGACGACGGTGTCACGCTCTCCGTCGTCGCTGATGGCCCGGCCGCGTCGTCCGCGCCGGCCGGAGACGCGGTGAACAACGGGATGACCTCCGGCGCGCTCGAGGCCAAGTAGTCGTCGATCGAAAGCCGCCGTTCCCGGTCGACTGCGCGCAATCCCCCCAGGATGGTGGCGCTGTAGAGCAACTCGTCGACATGGGCGGGCGATGCCTTCAGCCACGCCGCCAGCGCGCGCCGGTCCGCCGCGTCGAGCGGTCCAGCGTCAACGCGGACCGCCCACTCCGCCGCTTCTTCGGCGATCTGCCGGTTCGGAACGGCCTTAGTCACGGTGCCGCTCCGCCCACCGCGCCCGGCAACTGAACAGCGCGCGCGACAGATACTTGTGTACTGTGTGCTTCGAGATGCCCAAACGCTCGGCGATTTCGTCGTGGGTGTAGCCGTCGCGCTTACGCAGCAGCAGCACGGCCCGGTAGAGCGGCGGCAGTTCGGTCAGGATGGCCTCAAGGGCTTCGATGCTCGAGCGGTCCTCCAGCAGGTCCTCGAAAGCTCCGTCGTCGCCGCCGGCAAGCTCGGGCAGAGAACGGTCGAGCTCGACCACCGCGGGCTGGCTGCGGCGCCGCAGGCGCAGTTCGTGCGCCAGATTGCTCGCGATCCGGAACAAGTAGGACTCCGGTTCCCTGATCAGGTCAGGGTCTGGCACGCGGCAGAGGCGGAAATAGGCTTCTTGTGCCAGGTCCTGGGCGTCCGAGCCGCTGCCGGTGCGCTGCTCGAGAAAACGCAGCAGGCGCGGCGCGTAAGTTTCGATGACGCTGCACAGCCTCGCCTGGCCTCGCTGCGCCCGCTCGATTGGAACGGGCTCGATCATGAAACACGACCGGTTGAACGGTGCGTTGAAGCGAGAGGAAGCGGAGCAAGCGAGCATCGGGTGCCGGCTTCAGTCATCTCAGGCGATCCAGGGCCCTGTGATCGCCAAGGTTCGGGTCGGGCCGTAAACGTTGACGAAAAGAACCTGGCCGTCGGGGGAATAGCAGGCCCCCGCCAATTCGGTGTCCAAGCGCAAGAGCGCGAGCGGATAGGCCTCCCCGGCCGGAGTGATGCCGCGCAAGTGGTTGGCGGTTTCCTCGGTATACTGGTCTTCGCAGACCACCAGGTGGCCATTGGGGGCCACCGTCAGGTTGTCGCCGAAGTTGAACTGCTCGGGCGACGTGCTTTCGAAGAACAGCTGCAGCCGGTCGGGCCCGCTCGCCTGGGGCCGGAGCCGGAAGATCTGCCCCAGCTTCGCCGCTCCGCCGCTCGTGCAGCAGAAATAGAGCTCGCCGTCGCCCATCCACAGGCCTTCGCCGCGCGCGAACACCGTGGCGCCGGCCGCTGCACCGCGCGCGCGCAAGTCGTCTTCGGGCGCTTCGACATTGTCGAGGTCGATCCAGCTTACTTCGTGCCAGTCGTTCAACGCCATGCCGGCGCTGTCCCAGTTGCGGCTGTCTCCAAGCGAGCGGGCCGCCAGCGCCTGCAGCTTTCCACCTTCAGCCAGTTTGCCCGGAACGTTGGGCAGGAAGCGGTAGAACAGGCCTTCGTTCTGGTCCTCCGTCATATAGACCGCGCCGGTGCGCGGATCGACGCAGGCCGCTTCGTGGTTGAAGCGGCCCATCGCCTTGAGCGGAACCGGATCGACCAGGCCCGTCGCCGCGGCGGGCACTTCGAAGACATAGCCGTGGTCGGGCGCCCGGCGCATGAAGAACCCCGGCTCTTCGCAAGTCAGCCAGCTGCCCCAGGGCGTGATGCCGCCGGCGCAGTTGCGCATCGTGCCGGCAAGCGAGCGGAACTGCCGCTCGACCCGCAGCGTCGCGGCGTCGAGCACCAGCGTGGTGGTGCCGCCGGGCATGACCACGCCGTCGCCGTCGCGGCGATAGCCGCTCGGGGCCGCGCCGCCCGTGCCTTCTTGCCCGCTGTGCAGCTCGTGATTGCGCACCAGGGCCAGCTTGCCATTGCCGAGATCGAAGCACCCCATGCCATCGGCGGCATTGGGAACCGTGCTCCCGTCGTCCATCGGATCGCCGAGGCTGGAAAGCACCCGGTAGGAAAACCCCGCCGGCAGGTCGAGGAGCCCGGCGGGGTCCGCCACCAGCGGACCATACCCGATACCGGGAGGCGCGGACGCAACTCCCGCGCGCATGCACCCGCTGGCCGCAAGAGCGGCAAAGGCGGTGCCGGTCGCTCTCAGGAACTGGCGGCGATTGGCAACTGTCACAGTATCCCCCGAACCCGATTTTGTGGAGGTGCCCATACTCAAGGGCACCTCCCGATCTGACAAGGTATTTCCGCGCCTTAGAACCGGCCGCGCAACCCCAAGCGGAACTCCCGGCCGTTATAGGACACCGCCGAAATGGCCGTGCGAGGCCGCCCCAGCGTAGCCAGGTCAGCCGGATGCGTGCCGCTGTCGAGAAGGTCGGCGACCTCGAAGAACAGCTGCAACTCGCCGCGCCCCGGACGCAAGGTATAGCCGGCAAACAAATCCAGCTGCGTGTAGGCGCCGGTGAACGCGTCGAGGCCGAACCGGTCCGCGCCGCGGAACGATTCCGACTGGTAGTTGACCGACAGCGCCGTCTCGAACGTGTTGTCGTCGTAGACCAGCGAGCCGTTAACCGTGAGTTCGGGAGCGCGGAAGAACGACGAGCGGCGCAGCAGCCTTTCGCCTTCTTCGTAATAGCCCAGGATCACGACGGCATCGGTGGCATCCAGGCCGGAATCGACGACGAACTCGGCGCTGCTGTCGGTGTAGGTCAGGTTTCCGTTGACCGCGACGTTCCGCAGCAGGCCCGGTGCCCAGCCGAACCGGTGGTTCACGCCGACCTCGACGCCCTTCAGCTTGGCGGTTCCTCCGTTCTCCGGGCGGGAGATCGACAGCTCGGGCTCGAACTCCTCGCTGACCAGGGCCTCCACCCCGCCGATCGAAGCCAACAGCTCCAGGCCTTGCGGGCTCAGCAGCGATTCGACGAATTCGACGTCGATGCTGCTGCCGTCGGACTCCGATCCGACGAAGATGAAGTTCTTGATCTCCTTGTAGAACAGCCCGACCGACAGCATCGTTCCGCGCATCGGGTAGAACTCGATCGACGCGTCGAGATTGAGCGAGCGCGCGTTCTCGAGCTCCGGATTGCCCGAGGACACGCTGACCGACACATCGCTGACCTGCTCGGGCGACAGGCCACCCGCGGCAATCGCCTCCTCGATCGTGTCCACACCCGGCAGGATCACACCGCCATCCGGGTCTTCCGCGCTGAGCGAGATGTTGACCGAACTCGCGCGCCCCAACTGGTTGTAGCTCGGACGGGCGATCGAATAGCCCGCGCCGAAGCGGAGCTTGAGCTGATCGCTCAGGTCATAACTGGCCGCGAGGCGAGGCAGGATTTCGGTGTTGCTGGCCTTCGCATCGACCACTTCCTGCGGCGCGCCGGGCGTGGTGAGCTGCAAGGCCCGGCCTTCCTCACCTTCCGCGCCTTCGAGCGTCACCTGGCCTTGCAGGGTCAGCGGCGCGGAGAACCTTCCTTCGTAGTGCTCCACCCGCGCGCCGGCGACCAACCGGAACGGCCCGGCTTCGAAGTCGAACTGTCCGTAGGCGGCATAGACGTCTTCCTGGCCGTCGAAGAACTGCTCGAAGACCGATGGGTCGCCGGAGGCCTCGAATGTCTCCCGGAAGTTGTCCGCGAAGCGCTTGAACGCCTTCTTCCCGAACTTGGGTATCGTGACGATGCCGAGTGGAGCGAGCGGCGAGCCGATGGGCTTGAAATCGATCGTGCCGATGTCGAGGCTGGTGAAGTCCGCCAGCCTGGTCGGATTCTCTCCTCCCGGCAGGACCACGTTCCCTCCGCCCGACGAGTAAGTCCCGTCCAGGTTCAGCCCGGCGGCCTCCTGGCTGTAATAGTCGAAGAAGTTGTAGACGTCCGACCGCTCCGCCTTCGCTCCGACCCGCACGTTGTTCAGAACCCCGCCGAACACCTCCGCATCGGTACGGTAAGTGGCATCGACCCGCGCCATGTACCGCTCGTTGGTCATGTCGATCTGGAACAGCCGCAGGCCGAACGGGTCCAGCAGCACGTTTTCAGGAATGTTCTGCAGAGCCTGCGCGAATTCGGCGTTGTTCAGGATCGACGCGTTCGGCACCGGCATGAACCCGTTGACGAAGCCCCAAGGCATGTAGTCGAGGTTGTCCTCGGGATCGTCGAACTCGGTATCGGTGTCGAAGACCAGGTCCGTCTGCGGGTTGGAGGTCTTCGATTTCGAATAGCTGACCTGGTACCGCAGCAGCAGCCGGTCGGTTTCGGTCACGCCCCTCAGGAACGCGGTCGCCATCGTATCGACCGAGTCTTCGAGCTGGGCGTTGTAGTCGAGCTCGAGATCGAAGAACTGCCCGACCAGCCGGTCCCCTACTAGAGCGTAATTGTTGTTGTCCTGGTCGAAACCCAGGTCCCACTCGCCGCCGCCGATCTCGGTGCGGTTGTAGCGGCCGCTCAGCGTGAACAGCGTCGTGTCGCTGGCGCGCCAGTCGATCGCTCCTGACACTGCGTAAGTATCGCGGGTCTGCTCCTGGATCTGATAATTGTAGGATTCGTAGATGATCTGGTCGGGTGAGAAGAACCCCGGATCGATGTCGTAGAAGGCGTTCTGGTTCCTGATGCCGAGATCCCACAGGTCGGCGCCGGTCAGCGTCTCCCCGGCGGCGTTCTCGAAGGAATCCAGGAACGGCAGATAGGCACTGCCCGCCTCGATCTCGTAGTTGTGAATGAAGCGGCGGCGGAACGATCCCGCCAGGTTCACGCCGAAGCTGTCGCTGAAGATCTTGGTGACGTTGAAGCCGGCGTCGAAGCCCACTTTGTCGGCAAACTCGCCGTACCGTGCCGACCCGTCGAAATTAATCCGGTCCCGGTCCCCGTCGAGCGGGGTGCGAGCGATGATGTTCACCGACCCGCCGATGCCTTCGCCCTCGTCCTCGGGCAGGAGCGACTTGGCGACGCGGATTTCCTTGATGTTTTCCGCCACGATCGACTGCAGCGGCACGCTGCGGTTCGGCGTGTAGCGCCGCGCGCCGCCCACCTGGCCGGTGTTCACGCCGTCGAACTGGATGTTCGACAGGGCGGAATCGAGGCCGCGGATCGAGATGTACTCGCCGTCGCCGCTCTCGTTGTTGCGGATCATCGAGACGCCCGCGATGCGCGAGAGCGACTCCGCCACGTTCTGGTCGGGCAACTGGCTGGCCTGGTCGGCGCTCAGCACGTCGATGATCTGGTCGGCGTCGCGTTTGGCCTGGATCGACAGCTCGGCGTCGAGCAGGCGCCCGCTGACCACGATGACGTTGCGGTCGCCCGCGGCGAGTCCGCTCGATGCCTCTGCAGCAGACGATTGAGCGCTGCCGATGAAGCGGCCTTGAGCGTCCCGGCGCCCGATGCCGATCGTCCGCTCGTTCACATAAGTGAAGTCGAGGCCTGAATTGCCCAGAATGCGCCGCAGCGCTTCCTCTTCGGTGAAGCGGCCGTTCAGCGGCCCGGCGCGCAAGCGTTCCGTATCGTCGGAATAGAAGACGATCTGCTTGTCGACTTGCCGCGCGAAGGCCCGCAGCGCGCTCGACATCGACTGCTCGGGAATGGCGATGTCGACTGGCTGTGCCGCGCTCGCCTGCTGCGCGGCAGCACTGGCCGGCAGCATGACGGCGCCGATCGCAGTGAGGCTGGTGAATCCCATCAGGCCGGCGCGTAGGATCTGGCTGATCGACGCGGCGGACGTGCGTGCATGGCGCTGGCTGCGCATAAGGTCCTCTCCTCCCTTGCGGCCCCGGATTCTCCGATCGGGGTCCGATGATGAAGAGCCTTGGCGAGAGGCAAACTGGGTACTCGGCACGCGAAAAAGTTTGCTGCTTCGGCGCCGACAATGAAAAACGGCGGGCGAGGTAGCTCCCCGCCCGCCGCTCCGTATTTGGCTTTTACGCCTTAGCTTCCGCTGCGAGCCGGCGGCGGGCCCTGCGGCGCTCCGCCCGGTGCTCCCGGCGGCGGGCCGACGGCCGGATCGCGATCGAAGATCCGCGCCCACTGCGCGCGGTCGTCCGGCGCGTCCGGATCGACCAGGCCGGCGGCGATGTCGCGGCGCTTCGCGCGCGAAGCGGTGATGTAGTCGCGCGGCATGCGATTGCCTTCGTGGCAGGCGTATTCGAAGAAGGTGTAGTCGTCGTCGCGGATCCACTCGACACGGGTGGTCCATGGCCCGGTGAACACTTCCGGATCCGAGTAGGTCAGCTCGTGCATCAGGCTGTTCGGGCCGGTCATCGTCAGCCGCTCGACCGTCTTCGCCTGCTTGCTGGTCGGAATCGTGTTGAACGGCGGCACGGCTTGGGTCGCGAGGTTGAGCACCGAACCGTTGCGCGCGAAATGGTCCGCCGAAACGCTGTCGCCGCTCTTGATGTTGGTCGTCTCGACGACCAGCGTGTTGCCTTCCCACCAGCCGACGCTGTTGCCCAGCCACGCCTCGGTCGCCTCGGGCCAGCGATAGGCGCGCGCCGCCTCGCGGTTGGCGACGAGCGGGATAACCCGGTTGCCGAGCATCTCGAGGTAGATCGTCACGTAGCCCGGCGACTGGAACACGCGGATGCCGTTGTTGTAGCGGAACGGATACATCGACGCCGGGAAGCCGCGGCTGACGCAGCGATCCCAGGAATCGAAGTCCGACACCCAGTCGTATTCGATGCCCGGCACCCAGCCGGAACGGCCGGCTTCGTGCAGCGCCTTGCCTTGCGCGGTGAAGGCAGGGAGCTGCCCATCGGCCGGGCTGACCAGCATCGAAGTCCGCCTGGCGAACGGCGAGTTCTTCACCCAGTCGGCCAGGCCTTCGGTGCCCGAGGTGCCGATCCCGCGCTCCGAGGCGGCGGCGAAGTTGCCGTCCGACCGCTCGGCCGCTTCGAGTCGGCGGGCGTGCTCCTCGTCGGTCTGCCAGAAGCGCATGCCGTATTCGGTCGGCCGCTGGAACAGAATGCGGGCGTTGTTCAGATATTCGATCTGATAGCTGTTGCTGATGTCCGGATCGCCCCAGGCCGTTTTCGGCGGCTGGTAGTCGGTCGGTACTGGCGGCAGCACGGTCGGGTCGGCCGGCCGTTCCTGCGCGGCGACGCTCCCGGCGGCGAACACCGAAGCGGCGAGCGCGATGGCCGATGCCGCCGCAGCAAAGCGTGATGCGAAACCCTGATCCCTCATGAATGGCTCCTCTCTAGCCGTTTTCATCATGTCTATGACTTTGTCCGGCTTCAGGCCAGTGGCTTTTGCCCGCTGCGGCGCGATCGCCACCAGCGCTCTTCCCCTTCGCCTATGATAGCGTTACCAAAGCACGGTGACGAGCAGCCGGAACGAGCTGCAGGTCAGAGGAGAGGTCATGCCGAATCGCCTTCATTTCACCGCCGCCGCCATCGCGCTTGCGGCCGCTTCCGTCGCTCCCGCCCTGGCGCAGGACGGTGTGGCCAATCCGTCGATCTGGCCGAAGTACGAATACCCGGTGCCGCCGATCGCGGCGGACGAAGCGAAGATCGCCGACCTGCTCCGGCGCATGACCATCGAGGAGAAGATCGGCCAGTTGGTCCAGCCGGACTTGTGCTGCGTCACGCCCGAAGACGTGAAGCGCTACAACATCGGCTCCGTCCTCAACGGCGGCAACAGCGGCCCTTATGGCCAGGACCTCGCTCCCGCGTCCGACTGGCTCAAGCTCGCGGACGAGTTCTACCAAGCCTCGGTCGACACCTCCGACGGCGGGGTCGGCATTCCGGTCCTCTGGGGCACCGACGCGGTCCACGGCCACTCGAACATCATCGGCGCCACGATCTTTCCGCACAACATCGGCCTCGGCGCGATGCGGGACGTGGAGCTGATCGAGCGGATCGGCGCCGCCACTGCCAAGGAAATCCGCGTCACCGGCCAGGAATGGACTTTCGCGCCGAC
The DNA here is from genome assembly GCA_964439725.1 of uncultured Erythrobacter sp. Taxonomy (GTDB): domain Bacteria; phylum Pseudomonadota; class Alphaproteobacteria; order Sphingomonadales; family Sphingomonadaceae; genus Croceibacterium_A. The sequence continues at coordinate 24,084 of CAYTPY010000001.1, forward strand.
CGTCGCCGTGCCGCAGGACTTCCGCTGGGGCCGCGCCTACGAAGGCTACTCGTCGGATCCCCAACTCGTCGCCTCCTACGTCGGCGCGATGGTCCGCGGCCTCCAGGGCCCGCCCGACGCTCAGCGTATCCTCCAGCGCGGCAAAGTCATCGCCTCCACCAAGCACTACCTCGCCGACGGCGGCACCGAGAACGGCGTCGACCAGGGCGATGCCAAGATTTCCGAAGAGGAGCTGCGCGACATCCACGGCGCGCCCTATGGCCCGGCGATCGAGGAAGGCGTCGCCACGGTCATGGCCAGCTTCTCGAGCTGGCAGGGCGTCAAGATGACCGCCAACGAAAGCCTGCTCAACGGCGTCCTCAAGGAGCAGATGGACTTCGGCGGCTTCCTCGTCTCCGACTGGAATGCGCACGGCCAGGTCGAAGGCTGCACCAACGAATCCTGCCCGCAGGCGCTGCTCGCCGGGCTCGACATGTACATGGCCCCCGACACCTGGAAGCCGATCTACGAGGACCTGCTCGCCCGCGCCAAGGCCGGGGAACTGCCGATGGCCCGCATCGACGATGCCGTCGCCCGCATCCTGCGCGTCAAGCTGCGGCTCGGGCTGTTCGAAGCCGGCAAACCGTCCGACCGCGCGATGTCGGGTGAATGGGAACTGCTCGGCTCGCCCGAACACCGCGAGCTCGCCCGCGAGGCCGTGCGCAAGTCGCTCGTCCTGCTCAAGAACCAAGGGGTGCTGCCTTTGAAGCCGGGCGGGCGGCTGCTCGTCGCCGGTGACGGCGCCGACGACATCGCCCGCCAGTCGGGCGGGTGGACGCTCACCTGGCAAGGCACCGGCGTCGACAACAGCCACTTCCCCGGCGCCACCTCGCTCTGGACGGGCCTGCAACAGGCGGTCGTCAGCGCCGGCGGCCTCGCCGAGCTCTCGCCCGACGGCAGCTTCACCGCCAAGCCCGATGCCGCGGTGGTGATCTTCGGAGAGAGGCCGTACGCCGAATTCCAGGGCGACCGCGCCTCGCTCCAGCTCGATCCCGAGCTGACCGCGCCCTACGAAACGATGCGCAAGCTCAAGGAGCAGGGCATCCCGGTCGTCGCGGTGATGATCACCGGCCGGCCGCTCTACGTGAATCCCGCGCTCAACGCCGCCGACGCTTTCGTGGTCGCCTGGCTGCCGGGCTCCGAAGGCGCCGGCCTTGCCGACGTGCTCGTCGGCGATGCGCATGGCCAGGCGCGCTTCGACTTCACCGGCAAGCTTCCGGCCGCCTGGCCGCGCACCGCCGCCCTCTCCGATGGGGAGCTCTATCCGTTCGGCCACGGCCTCACCTACGCGACGCCGACATCGGCCTGGACCGCCCTGCCCGAAGACGCAGGCGTCGCCGCAGCCGGAGACGCGCGCACCTTCTTCGCCGCCGGCGTTCCGGCCGCGAGCTGGTCGCTCCACATCGCCGATCCCGGCCAGTCCGGCAGCCAGACTCGCCTCACGACGTACCCCGCCGAAGCGCTCGGCGGCCGCGCGCGGATGACCGTCGCCGAAGGGCTGGTGCAGGAAGGCGCTCGCCGCTTCCAGATCGACAGCGGCGATGCGATCCTCTCGCTCAGCACGCTTGAGCCGATCGACATCAACCGCGAAACCAACGGCGACGTCATGCTGCTGGTCACGGCAAAAGTGACGCGCGCGCCCGCACAGGCCGCCATCGCCATGGCTCACGAAGGCGCCTCGGCGCAGCTCGTCGACGTGACGCTCCCGCAGAACGAGGACTTCGTCCGCTACGGCCTCTCGCTCAAGTGCTTGCGCGACAAGGGCGTCGACATGACCAAGGTCGGCACCCCCTTCGTCCTCGCCACCAAGGGCCCCACCGACATCGCCCTCGCCGAAGTCCGGCTAGGCACCGATGCCGAGGTGGTGCTGCCCTGCGGGTAAGGCAGACCGTCGTCATTGCGAGGAGGCATAGCCGACGAAGCAATCCAGGGCGGCGCTGACCGGCTCTGGATTGCTTCGCTATGCTCGCAATGACGATCCAGGTTTCCCGATCGCCGACCAAGCGGGCCGCAGGCCAATCACGGAGCCGCTCGGTACGCGTAGGGCCCGACCATCGTCCCTGCGAATAGCCCCGCGTTGACCGAAGCCATGTGCGATACGTCCACGTCGGCGGCGAGCGCACGCCAGGCACCGCGCCCCGCCGGTCGCCAATCGAGCCTGGCCGAGCCCTCGTCGATGGCGAGACGCAGATCGATCTCGCTCACTCCCGCCGGCAGCGGCGTTTCGGCCACGACCGGCCCGTTCGGACCGCCCGTCTCGCCGTCGCGGCGGCGCACCACCAGCCGCGACCCGGCCGCGCTACCTTCGATGCCGGCAACGAGAAAATGCTCTTCGTCCATGAACGCCATCAGCCCGGCGATATCGCCCTCGCGCTCGGGCACGAAGCCGAAGCGCGTGGTCCATTCCGCGCTGTGGTCACGCATCCGGCGGCCGAGGAAGTGCGGGCTGCCGGTCGTGCTTGCCGCATCCGCCCCGGCCGCCAGCACCAGTTCGTTCCGGTCCCGCTCGAGCGCGAACCATTGCACCTCGGCCGGATTGCGCATCTGCAGCCATTCGGCGGACAGGCGCGCCCCATCGAAGCGGTCGCTCCAGCGCGACCAGTCCGCCGGCCCGCCTATGGGCAGGTTCGGCCGCTTCGCTTGCATCGGCACCGGCTGCCCCTTCTCCAGGATCACCGGCCAGCCGTCGCGCCAGGTCACCGGCAGCAGCCAGGTCTCGCGCCCGAGCAGCGTCGCCTGCTCCTCGAATGGCCGCGTCGCTAGGAACAGCGCCCACCAGCTTCCGTCGTCGAGCTTGACGAAGTCGGCATGTCCGGTCGCCTCGACCCGGTCCGGCCGGTCGCGCGGCAAGTCGCGCTGCGTCAGGGTCGGATTGACCGGCCCCGCCTCGTAAGGTCCGGTGACATTGCGCGAGCGGTAGATCGTCTGCGAGTGGTCCTCCGCCGTCCCGCCTTCGGCCGCGTTCAGATAGTACCAGCCGTCGACTTTGTAGATATGCGGCCCCTCGGCCCAAATCGGGTTGTCCGCCGGATTCACCCCGCCGTCGACCAGCAGGGTGCGCGGGCCGGTCAGGCGGCCCGTGTCCAGGTCGAACTCCTGGATCCAGATCGCGCGGTGCCCTTCGTAACGCGGCTCGCCTTCCGGCGGTCCGTTGTTGAGCAGCCAGCCGCGGCCATCGTCGTCGACGAACAGCGAAGGATCGATCCCGTCGAAGTCGAGCCAGACCGGGTCGGACCAAGGCCCGGCCGGATCGGTAGCGGTCACATAGAAGTTGCCGCCGCACCGCGTGCAGGTGTTGAAGATGTAGAACGTGCCGTCGTGGTGCTCGATCGCCGGCGCATAGACGCCGTCGGTCACGACTCGCACGCCGGAGAAATCGAGCTGCCCGGGCCGGTCGATCGCGTGGCTGATCAGCCGCCAGTTCACCAGGTCGCGGCTGTGGAACACGGGGATCCCGGGAAACCAGCCGAACGTCGACGTGACGAGGTAGAAGTCGTCGCCGACGCGGGTCACCGATGGATCGGGATGAAATCCGGGCAGGACCGGATTGCGGAATTGGCCTTCGGCCGGAGCGGGCAAGTCCTGCGCCGCGTAAGTCATGCTGCTAAATCGAGCTGCTGGCGCGGCCAAAGCCACAGCCGAGCTCGAAACGGCTAAAGCGACCGCAACGGCCCAAATACCTCGCATCATCGGCTCTCCCCTTTCACCCCGCTGCAATTTCCTTGCGCAAAGGCCGTTGTGTTTCTATGGTAGCGCTATCACGGGAGAGAACAAGCGGCATATGGCCGGCACATTGATCGACATCTTGCCGGCGGATCACGCCGCCGGCCAATTCATCGGCCGGGCCCTCTCGCCTGCCGGGCCCAGCGTCATCGCGATTCGCCAGGGTGAACTTTTCGACCTGACCGAAGAGGTTGCCACCGTCGCGGGCGCCGTGGCGCGGCGCCAATTCGATGGCGGCCAGCGGATCGGCCGGGTGGAAGACGGCTTGCCCGAGGGCTGGAGCTTGCTCACTCCGATCGACTTGCAGTGCATCAAGGCCTGCGGCGTCACTTTCGCCGTGTCGGCGATCGAACGCGTGATCGAGGAACTGGCGCGCGGCGATGCCTCGCGTGCCGCCGAGATTCGCGCCTCGCTCGAAGAGAAGATCGGCGCCGGCATCCGCTCGGTCGTGCCCGGCAGCGCCGAAGCCGCGGAGCTCAAGGCGGCGCTGATCGCCGAAGGCATGTGGTCGCAGTACCTCGAGGTCGCGATTGGCCCCGACGCCGAAGTGTTCTCGAAGTCGCCGGTCCTCTCCGCGGTCGGCTCCGGCGCCGAAATCGGCGTCCGCTCCGACTCGACCTGGAACAATCCCGAGCCCGAGATCGTGCTCGTGGTCGATCCCAAGGGAGAGACCCTGGGCGCCACGCTCGGCAACGACGTCAACTTGCGCGATTTCGAAGGCCGCTCGGCGCTGCTGCTCAGCAAGGCCAAGGACAACGCCGCCTCCTGCGCAATCGGCCCGTTCATTCGCCTGTTCGACGACAGCTTCACCATTGACGACGTGCGCCAGGCTAACGTCGATCTCACCATCGAAGGGCCCGAAGGCTACCGCCTCGAAGGCACTAACGACATGGGCCAGATCAGCCGCGATCCGCTCGATCTGGTCCGCCAGACCTTGAGCGAGCACCACTATCCGGACGGCTTCGTGCTGTTCTGCGGCACCTTGTTCGCGCCGACCCAGGATCGCGACGAGCCCGGCGCCGGCTTCACGCACAAGCTGGGCGACCGCGTCACGATCAGCTCGCGCCGTCTCGGCACGCTCGTCAACACCGTCACCACCTCGCGCGACGCGCCGCCGTGGGAAATGGGCATCTCCGCGTTCGTGCGGAACCTTGCCGGCCGCGGCCTCATCGACAGGATCTGATCATGGAAACCCGCACTCTCGGCCACTTCATCGCCGGCGAATGGACCGGGGCGGATGGCGCGCTGGAAAGCCGCAACCCGTCGAACACGGACGACATCGTCGCTCGCTTCCCCAATGGCGGCGCGGCCGAAGTCGACCAGGCGGTCCAGGCTGCCACCGAAGCCTTCCCCGGCTGGGCTAGTGCCTCGCCCGAAGTGCGCTCCGACGTGCTCGACAAAGTCGCGCAGATCATCTTCGCCCGCTCCGCTGAACTCGGCGAGCTGCTCGCGCGCGAGGAAGGCAAGACCCGCGCCGAAGGCATCGGCGAGACGCTGCGCGCCGCGCGCATCTTCCGCTACTTCGCCGGCGAGGCGCTCCGCCGTCACGGCCGCACGCTCGAATCGACCCGGCCAGGTCTCGACGTCGCGACGTATCGCGAAGCGCTCGGCGTCGTCGGGCTGATCACCCCGTGGAACTTCCCGATCGCGATTCCCGCCTGGAAGGCCGCTCCGGCGCTCGCCTTCGGCAACACCGTGGTCCTCAAGCCGGCCAACATCACCCCGGCCATCGCCGCCGCCCTCACCGAGATCATCGCCGAAGCCGGCGCGCCCGCGGGCGTGTTCAACCTCGTGCTCGGCCGCGGCGACGTCGGCCGCGCGATCACCGATCACCGCGGCATCGCGGCGGTCAGCTTCACCGGCTCGCAGACGGTCGGCGCCCAGGTCGGCCTCGCCGCGATGAAGCGCCAGGCCCGCGTGCAGATGGAGATGGGCGGCAAGAACCCGCTCGTCATCCTCGCCGACGCCGATCTCGACAAGGCCGTCGCGATCGCCGCCGACGGCGGCTTCTTCCAGACCGGCCAGCGCTGCACCGCCTCGAGCCGCGTCATCGTCGAGGACGCGATCCACGACCGCTTCATCGAAGCGCTCGCCGCCAAGGCCGGCAGCCTCAAGGTCGGTCCTGCCCTCTCGTCCGACACCCAGATCGGCCCGGCCTCGAGCGAGCAACAGTTCGACCAGAACATGAGCTACGTCGGCATCGCCACCGGCGAAGGCGGCCGCCTCGTCACCGGCGGCGACAAGGTCCAGTTGGAAACTTCGGGCTACTTCATGCAGCCCACCGTGATCGCCGACACCGCCCCCGACATGCGCATCAACTCGGAGGAAGTGTTCGGGCCGGTCGTCTCGACGATCCGCGTCAAGAACTACGAAGAAGCTTTGGAAATCGCCAACCGCGGCGACTTCGGCCTCTCGGCCGGGATCGTCTCGAACAGCGCCAAGCACATCCGCGATTTCCGCAAGAACATCCGCGCCGGCATGGTCATGGTGAACCTGCCCACCGCGGGGGTCGATTATCACGTGCCGTTCGGGGGAACTCGGGGATCGAGCTACGGCCCGCGCGAACAGGGTTTCGCCGCGGTCGAGTTCTACACCCAGATCAAGACGGTCTACACAGGGGATTGATTTGGTGGCGGAGGGGATTTCACAACCAGTGGCGAACGCGGCGATCTACCCCAGCCTTGCCGGCAAGCGGGTGATCGTCAGCGGCGGCGCCTCGGGCATCGGCGAAGGGATCGTCGAGGCTTTCGTGCAGCAGGGATCGGCCGTCGCCTTCGTCGACGTGCTCGAAGGCGGCACGGTCACCGGTCGTTTTGCCGATGCGGCGATCCCGCCGGTTTTCGTGCATTGCGACATTCGCGACGTGGTCGATTACGGCGCCAAGATCACCAAGCTGATCGACCGGCTCGGCGGCTGCGACGTGCTGATCAACAACGCGGCCAACGACGACCGCCACACGCTCGACGAAGTCACGCCCGAATATTGGGACGAGCGGATGGCGGTGAACCTCAAGCACCAGTTCTTCGCCGCCAAGGCGGTGATCCCGGCGATGCGCGCGGCCGGCGGCGGCTCGATCATCAACCTCGGTTCGATCTCCTGGCACCTTGGCCTCGAGAACCTCGCGCTCTACCAGACCGCCAAGGCCGCGATCGAAGGCCTCACCCGCAGCCTCGCCCGCGATCTCGGTCGCGACGCGATCCGCGTGAACACGATCGTCCCCGGCAATGTGCAGACGCCGCGGCAGATGAAGTGGTACAGCCCCGAAGGCGAGGCCGAGATCGTCGCCGCGCAATGCCTCGACGGGCGCATCCAGCCGTCCGACGTGGCGGCGCTGGCGCTGTTCCTCGCATCGGACGATTCGCGCTATTGCACCGCGCACAACTACTGGGTGGATGCCGGATGGAGATAAAGGCCGAGGTTCGCAGCGTTCTCGAAGCCGAAAGCAAGCTCGGCGAAGGCGTCCTGTGGGACGCGCAGCGCTCCGTGGTCTGGTTCGTCGACATCAAGCAGCACCGCCTCTGGCACTACGACCCCGCGACCGGCAGCAATTCGGTCGCCGAAGCCCCGGAGCAGATCGGATGGGCGCTCCCCGCCGAGAACGACCTGCTGCTCTGCGGCCTCAAGGACGGGCTCTACACTTTCAATCCCGCCACCCAGGCCTTTACCAAGTTGACGTCGGTCCCCGGCGAGCCGGCCGGCAACCGCCTCAACGACGCCTGCACCGATCCCTGGGGCCGGGTCTGGTTCGGCTCGATGGACGACGCCGAAGGCTCCGCCAGCGGCCGCTTCTATGTCTTCGACCGCGGCGAGATCCGCCCCGCCGGCCCCTCGGGCATCACCATCACCAACGGCCCCGCGGTCAGCGGCTCGGGTGACCGGATCTACTTCACCGACACCAGCAGCCAGAAGATCATGGTCGCGGACCTCTCGGCCGGCGGCGTTGGCGAGGCCCGCCCGTTCGTCGACACCAAGGCGCTGTTCCCCGATGCCTATCCCGATGGCCCGATCGTCGATGCCGAAGACCACGTCTGGACCGGGCTCTACATGGGGGCGAAAGTCGCCCGCTTCTCGCCCGACGGCCAGCTCGTCGCCACGGTCGCCATGCCGGCGCGCGACGTGACCAAGATGGCGCTCGGCGGCGCCGACCTGAAGACCGCCTACGTCACCACCGCCACCAAGAACATGGACGAGGCGGCGTTCAAGGAATTCCCCGCCTCGGGCCACCTGCTGAGCTTCGCCTCCCCTGTTGCCGGCGTTGCCCCGGCCAGGGCCAAGCTCGGATGAGGCTCGCAGCGCTCCTTCTCGCGGGGGCGCTCGCTCCCGCCACTGCTTTCGCCGCGCCGCAGCTCGCCCCGGTCTGGACCGACCACGCCGTCATCCAGCGCGACCAACCGATCACCGTCCAGGGCACGGCAGCCCCCAACGCCGCGGTGGAAATCAAGCTCGGCACCCAAACCCAGAGCGCCCGCACCGATGCGCAGGGCCGCTTCGCCGCGCAGTTCGCGGCGCGCCCGGCCTCGGACCAGCCGCTCACGCTCACTGCCACCGACTCCACCGGCACCGCCACCGTCTCCGACCTCCTCGTCGGCGACGTCTGGCTCTGCTCGGGCCAGTCGAACATGGAGTTCCCGGTCTCGCGCGGGCTCAACGGCGACGCGGTCGCAATGTCCTCGGCCGATGACGGCCTGCGCCTGCTGATGATCCCCAAGGCCACCTCGGCCGTGCCCCAGGCCAGTTTCGCCAAGCCGGTGCAGTGGACCACCGCCACGCCCGAGACCGTCGCCCCGTTCTCGGCCGCCTGCTACTTCATGGCCGACAAGCTGCGCCAGGAGCTCAAGGTCCCGATCGGCGCGATCCATTCGAACTGGGGCGGCTCGCAGATCCGCGCCTGGCTCACCCCCGAGGGCGGCCGCGCGATCTACGGCGAGGAGCAGATGGCGCTGCTCGAACGCGTCGCCGAAGACCCGCTCGGCGCCGTCACCACCTTCGCTCCCACCTGGGAGGCCTGGTGGCGCGAGGCGAGCGGCGGGCAGGAACCCTGGCGCGATCCCGGCACGCTCGAATGGCAGCCGGTCCCCAGCATCGCCCCGTGGCCGACCTGGACCGGCACGCCCCTCGCCAGCGATCCGATCGGCAACGTCTGGCTCCGCCGCACCGTCACGCTCACGGCCGAGCAGGCCGCGGCCGGCGGGACGCTGATGCTCGGCGTGCTCGACGATCTCGACGCCACCTGGGTCAACGGCCGCCCCGTCGGCATCACCCACGGCTGGGACTACGAACGCGAATACCCGGTGCCCGCCAGCTATCTCAAAGCCGGCGAGAACGAGATCGTCGTCGCGGTCAGCAACTCGTGGGGCGCCGGCGGCTTCACCAGCACCGCCGACAAGCTCGCCTTCGCCGTGAACGACGGCGCCCGCATCGCGCTCGGCGAAGGCTGGCGCTATTCGATCGGCGAAGTGCGCGACATGCCGCCGCGCGCGCCGTGGGACGCCAACGCCGGCATCGGTATCATGCATAATTGGATGATCGCGCCGCTGGGCCCGATCCGCCTCAAGGGCGCCGCCTGGTACCAGGGCGAAAGCGACGTCGGCATTCCCGGCTACCGCGACCGCATGCGCGAGCTCTTCGCCGGCTGGCGCCGCCAGTTCGGACCGGACATGCAGATGCTCGTGGTCCAGCTTGCCAACTTCGGCCCCGTCGCCGAGCGTCCCTCGCCTTCGGGCTGGGCCGAGCTGCGCGAAGACCAGCGCCAGTCGGTCCTCGCCGACCCGAACGCCGCGCTCGTCACCGCCATCGACATCGGCGAGCGCACCGACATCCACCCCGCCAACAAGACGCTGCTCGGCGACCGCCTGGCGCGCGCCGCGCTGGGCGAAGCCTTGCCGATGCCCGCGCGCGCCGTGCTCGAAGGCGAGACGATTACGCTGACCTTCACCGGCATCGAAGACGGCCTCCACGCCTGGAGCGCCGCCTACCCGATCGGCCTCGAAGTCTGCGGCGACGCGCAGGAATCCTGCCGCTACGTCCACGCCGCGATCTGGGAAGACCGCCTGCTGATCCCGGCCACCGACCGCCAGCCCGTCACCCGCATCCGCTACGCCTGGGCCGATAGCCCGGTGGTCAACTTCTTCGACGGCCGCCCGATGCCGATCCCCGGCTTCGAGCTGCCGGTGGAACGGTGAGCGCGCCCCTCCATCCCCCTCCCGCAAGCGGGAGGGGCTAGGGGTGGGCCAGTCCCACGGCTCCGACACTCCCACCCCCGGCCCGTCCCGCAAGCGGGAGGGGAGCATCCAGCTCACCCGCCGCACCGTGCTCGCCGGCCTCGGCGGCACCCTGGCGCTTCTCGGCACCGGCTGCCGCGGCGCTTTGGCCGAAAGCGAACCGCCCGCCGGGTTCATCCGCCGCGACGGCCTTCACCTCCGCCTCGGCACCGACCCCTACCGCGTCGTCGGCGCCAACCTGTGGTACGCCGCCTGGCTCGGCGCCGACGCTCCTTACGGCGACCGCGCCCGCCTCGTCCGCGAGCTCGACCGGCTCCAGGCGCTCGGCCTCAACAACTTGCGCATCATGGCCGCGGCCGAGGAAGGCCCGCTCAAGAACTCGATCAAGCCCGGCTTCTCGCGCCCCGACGGCACCCTCAACCCGGAGCTTCTCGCCGGCCTCGACTTCGCCATGGCCGAGATCGCCGAACGCGGCATGACCGCGGTGCTGTGCCTCGGCAACTTCTGGGAATGGTCGGGCGGCCTCGCCACCTGGCTCTACCGCGTCACCGGCGACTACATGGACATGAACGACCCGGCGCACCCCTGGCCCGCCTACCCCGACGCCACCGCTCGCTTCTACGCCAACGATCAGGCCGTCGCGCTCTACCACGATCACGTCCGCGCCATCGTCGGCCGCACCAATTCGCTCACCGGCACCCGCTACATCGACGATCCCGCCGTCATGTCCTGGCAGCTCGCCAACGAACCGCGCCCCGGCGGCAGCGACGCCGGCATCGCCCGCCATCTCGACGCCTACCACGCCTGGATCGACGGCACCGCCGCGCTGATCCGATCGCTCGATCCGAACCACCTCGTCTCGCTCGGCCACGAAGGCACCCAAGGCGCGAACGGCAGCGAGGCCATCGTCCGCCGCGCGCACCAAAACATCGACTACCTCACCGCGCACATTTGGCCGCTCAACTGGAGATGGGTCGACGGCAAGGACCTCCCCGGCACCTGGCCTTTGGGCCGCGAGAAAGTCGCCGCCTACCTCGCCGCGCACGAGCGTCTCGCGAACGAGCTCGGCAAGCCGCTGCTGATCGAGGAGTTCGGCTTCCCGCGCGACGACGAAGTCTACGCGCCGGGCACGCCCACCACCTTCCGCGAGCAGTATTACGCGATGATCTACGAAGCGGTCGAACAATCCTGGCGCCGTGGCGGCCCGCTCATGGGCAGCAACTTCTGGGCCTGGAACGGCGAAGCCCGCGCCGCCCACCCCGACGCCCGCTTCCGCGACGGCGACCTCGCCTACATGGGCGACCCGCCGCACGAGCCGCAAGGCTGGTACGGCCTGTTCGACACCGACGCGAGCCTGCTCGCACGCGTGCGCGCGCACGCGGCAGAGCGCTGCACGGGGCTGACCCTGCCATGCGCAGCCTAAGTCCCCCTCCCGCAAGCGGGAGGGGCTAGGGGTGGGCCCATCCGAACCCCCGGTGCCGGCCGCCGCACCCACCCCCGACCCCTCCCGCTTGCGGGAGGGGAGTCTGCACCTCACCGCCGCCGGCTGGACCGCCGAAGTCCGCCCAGAGATCGGCGGCTCGCTCGCCGCCTTGCGCCATCGCGGCGAGGACATCCTGCGCCCGATGCCCGCCGCCGCGACCAGCCCGCTCGACGCCGCCTGCTTCCCCCTCGCCCCTTATTGCAACCGCATCCGCGCCGGCCGCTTCACTTTCGCCGGCCGCGAGATCGCGTTGCCGCCCAACTTTCCGCCCGAGCCGCACAGCCTCCACGGCCTCGCCTGGCAGGCTGCGTGGGCCCTCGAGAGCCAGGCCGAGAACAAATGCGTCCTGGTCCACGATTATGACGGCACCGGCGCCTGGCCCTGGGCCTACCGCGCGCAGCAGCGCATTCGTCTCGGCCCCAGGGGCTGCGCGATCACGCTGGTCCTGATCAACCGCTCGCCCGAAGTCATGCCCGCTGGCCTCGGCCTCCATCCATATTTCCGCCGCCGTCCCGAAACGGTCGTTCGGTTCGCCTCCGACCATGTGCTGCTTTCCGGCATCGACCCGCTTCCGACCGGCATCACCGCCCCGGCCGATCATTTCGGCGACTGGAGCACCGGCTCAGAGCTGCCCCCCGAAACGGTCGATCATTGCTTCGCCCGCTGGCGCGGGGAGGCGGAGGTCAGCGACGATCTCGGCGCCATCCGCCTCGAAGCCGACGGCGTCCCGCACCTCCACCTCTACGCACCCGCCGACGGCAGCGCGCTGTGCCTTGAGCCGGTGACCCACACCCCCGATGCCCACAACCGCGCGCCGGAGGAACTGATCCTGCTTCCCCCCGGCTGCGCCTCCTCGCTCACGCTGAGGATCGCCCTCACCCGCTAATCCTCCGCGGAACGGGGAGCTTACGGCCGCCCCAGCGGCTGACAGACGGGAGGCCGCCACCACCTCACTCGTCATGTTCCATATAGGTTTGTGGCATAGCCATGAAGAAACCATTTTCCTACACGGGCTTTCATGTCTAATAGACCTGATTCGCGGTTTGTTCTCATCTCAGGAGGCAGCGAATCATGGACCCTACCCCTACTTCCACCCGCCAGCCCCGCCACGACGGCTGGACCGAAGACCGCAAGATGCGGTTCCTCGATTGCCTGGCGCAGAGCGGCAATGTCCGCGTCGCCTGCTCGCAAGTCGGCCTCACCCGCGAAGCAGCCTACCGGCTCAAGCGGCGCGAGCCTTTGTTCGAGCGCGGCTGGGCCGCGGCCCTGGCGAAAGCGCGCGACCTCAGCATCGATGCCTTGGCCGAACGAGCCGTCGAAGGCGTCGAGGAGCCGATCTACTACCGCGGCGAACTGGTCGGCACGCGGCGCCGCTACGACAGCCGCCTGCTGCTCGCGCACATCGCGCGGCTCGACAAGCTGGTCGACGAGCGCGCCGTCCGGCGCGACGCGGCGCGGTTCGACGAACTCTTGGCGGTGATCGGCGGCCAGCATGCACCGGCCGACTTGTACGACGAGGACGAAGCCCTGCCGCTTCCGCGCCGCGAGGCGGCCGAGCGTTTGGCGCGCCAAGCGCAGCTATGCCGCGAATGGGACATCGAAGACGCCCGCGCCGACAGCTGCGATGAAGATGGCGACCATGCCGGTTCTCCCGCCCGCCCCGACGGACGCGACGACCTCTTCACCGAAGAGGAGGAAGAGCAATGCGCCGAAGCCTACGAGGCAGGCCGGGAGGAGGCAGAGGAACTGTGGGACGACTGGTTCGGCTCGGCCTGCGACTACGTCGACTGGGCCAGCAACCGCTTGCCCGCACCGCCGGAAGAAGAACGGGGCGAAGAGGAGCCGAGCGCGGCGGAACCGGCCGAAGAATGTTCGGCCAACGAACGCTTGGCTGAAGCGAGGCCCGCCCAGACCCGCATTCCGCGCGCTCTCGCCCGCGACCTCGCGGCGGCGATGCAAGGTGCAGAAAAGCCCGCCGAGTTTTCCTCTAGGACTATGTGCACATCGTCAACTTCGGCGCTCGCCCTGGCGCTCAGCGGCGGCGCCACCGGTTTCCCGCCGCCGACGCCGAAGTCGCCGTTCTCGCAGCGGCACCGCTGACGATGGCCTAGTGGTTATGCCGCGGCAGCTTCTGCGAGGTCTGGCGATACTTCAGCGCCAGTTCCATCACCCCGCCTTCGCCGAGCTGGCCCGTGGTCTGGCGATAGATCTCTTCCCACGGGGTCTGCGATTCCGGCAGCTCGGGTGAGCTCTCGGCCTTGCGCCGCGCGATCTCCGCCTCGTCGACCAGCGCGTCGCAGCTACAGGCATCGAGGTCGATGCGGATCGGATCTCCGCTGCGCAGCCACGCCAGCCCGCCGCCTGCCGCGCTCTCGGGGCTGGCGTTGAGGATCGAGGGGCTGTCCGAAGTGCCCGATTGGCGCCCGTCGCCCAGCGTCGGCAGCCACTTGATGCCGCGCCGGATCAGCGCATCCGGCGGCTGCATGTTCACGACTTCGGCCGACCCCGGCCAGCCCAGCACGCCCGCACCGCGGATCACCAGGATGCAGTTTTCGTCGATGTCGAGCGCCGGATCGTTGATCCTGTGGTGGTAGTCCTCGGAGCTTTCGAACACGACCGCCCGCGCCTCGAACACGTTCTCCTGTCCCGGCCGGCTCAGGTAGCGCTGGCGGAATTCCTGCGAGATCACCGAAGTCTTGAGGATCGCGAAGTCGAACAGGTTGCCGCGCAGCACCTTGAATCCGGCCTTCTCCTGCAGCGGATCGGCGAACGGGCGGATCATCTCGCGATCGTGACTTTCGCGGCCCTCGAGATTCTCGGCCATCGTTTGGCCGGTGCAGGTCAGGCAATCGCCGTGGAGCTTGCCCGCCTGGAGCAGCTCCCACATCGCCGCCGGCACGCCGCCCGCGCGGTGGAACCGCTCGCCCAGGTACTTCCCGGCCGGCTGCATGTTGACCAGCAGCGGCAGGTCATAGCCGTGCGTTTCCCATATCTCCGGTTCCAGCTCGACCCCGGCATGGCGCGCCATGGCCATCAGGTGCGGCTGCGCGTTCGACGATCCGCCGATCACGCTGATCGTCGCCACCGCGTTGAGGAACGCCTCGCGCGTCAGCAGCATCGAAGGCCTGAGGTCGGCCTGGACCATCTCGACGATGCGCTGCCCGGTGCGATAGGCGATCTGCCCGCGCTCGCGGTAGGGCGCCGGGATCGCCGCGCAGCCGGTCAGCGACAGGCCCAGCGCTTCGGCCACCGCGTTCATCGTGCTCGCCGTGCCCATCGAATTGCAGTGCCCGGCGGAAGGCGCGCTGTCGGTGGCGCGCTGCAGGAACTCTTCCTCGTCGATCTCGCCCGCCGCCAGCTTGCGCCGGCTCTGCCAGATCACCGTGCCCGAACCGACCAGCTCGCCTTCGTGCCAGCCGTCGAGCATCGGCCCGCCCGACAGCACGATGGCCGGGATGTCGACCGTGCTCGCCGCCATGACCTGGCTCGGCGTGGTCTTGTCGCAGCCGGTGGTCAGCACCACCCCGTCGATCGGATAGCCGTTCAGCAGCTCGACGAGGCCGAGGTAGAGCAAGTTGCGGTCGAGCGCCGCGGTCGGGCGGCGGCAGTTCTCGAAGATCGGATGGACCGGGAACTCGATCGGAATGCCGCCCGCGTCGCGGATGCCGTCGCGCACGCGCCTGGCCAGGTCGAGATGGATGCGATTGCACGGGGACAGAT
The DNA here is from genome assembly GCA_964439725.1 of uncultured Erythrobacter sp. Classification (GTDB taxonomy): domain Bacteria; phylum Pseudomonadota; class Alphaproteobacteria; order Sphingomonadales; family Sphingomonadaceae; genus Croceibacterium_A. Next base: position 39,270 of record CAYTPY010000001.1, read on the forward strand.
CGCTGCCCGATTGGGCGATGCCGATGATCGGCTTGCCCGCGCGCAGCTCCTCCGGGGTCACCCCGTAATTCATGAACCGCTCGAGATAGAGCGCGGTCTGGTCCCACCGTTCCCGGTTGTCGAACCAGTCGCGCGAACGCAGTCGGCGGTTCTCTTCGGTCATCGTCTCTCCGGTTTCTTTCTGACTTTGCGGACGAGGCCCGGCGCGGCATCGGACTGCCGCCGGACCAGGGTGTAATCGAGCGTGACGTGGCTCGGCTTGGCCGACTTGCCGGCACGCCCCCCGCGCAGCTCGTTGGCGAGCAGGTCGAGCGCGCGCCGCGCCATCTCGGCGATCGGCTGGCGGATCGTCGTCAGCTCGGGCCAGATCGAGCTGGCGAAGGCGGTGTCGTCGAAGCCGCAGACCGACAGGTCGACGGGTACGTCGAGATGACGGCGGTGCGCGACCGAGACCACGGCGGCCGCCATGTCGTCGTTCGAGGCGAAGATCGCCGTCGGCGGGTCCGGCTGGTCGAGCAGCCGCACCGCCGCGTCGTAGCCGGAGCGCCAGGTGAACAGCCCCTGCATCACCATGCCGTCCTCCACTTCGAGGTCGGCCGCGGTCATCGCGTCGAGATAGCCCTGCAGGCGCTGCCCGCTCGCGGTCTGGTGCGGGTTGCCGATGATGAAGCCGACCCGCTCGTGCCCCAGCCCGATGATGTGCTGGGTCATGTCGTAAGCGGCCTGGTACTCGTCGATCATCACCGCCGAGTGCTTCGGGTGCGCCTTGCCCGGCCCGATCAGCACCGCGCGGCTGCCTTGCTCGGCCAGCAGGTCGAGCAGCGCCGCCTCGTCGCACAGCGGCGACGGCAGCAGGAAGCCGTCGATGCCGGTTTCGACCAGCCGGGTGATGACCTGCTCCTCGTCCTTGTCGAACTCGCAGCGCTCCACCACCAGGTGCACGTCGCTGCGGCTCGCCTGCTCGAGGCTGCCCATCAGCAGCTCGCTCAGATACGACGCCGAGGGGTTCGAATAGAGCAGCGCGATCCGCATCTGCGCGGCCCCGGCCAGGCTGCGCGCGGCGCGGTTCGGCTTGTAGTTGAGCGTCTCTATCGCCTCGAGCACTGCGGCGCGGGTCTGGTCGCGCACGCTGGCCTCGTTGTTGATGACGCGGCTGACGGTCATCGGCGAGCATTTCGCCAGCCGGGCGACGTCGCTGATGGTCGGTTGACCGGACTGCCGCCTATTGATCTTCTTCGAAGTCGTAGTCTTGTCCATGCGCGCGTTTACCCGTTCCGGCGCGATGGCGGCAAGTTCTTTGCCCGAATCGTCCAAGCTCATCTCCCGTCGCCCGGTGCTTCGGGGAAAGTAAGCGAGCGATAGTATTCGAGCGACTGTTGGGGCGGCTCGGCACCTTCGGGCAGCGCCAAGCCATTGAGCGAGCGCCAATAGGCGATCGAGGCGTCGCGCCACCAGCGCGCCTCTTGCGCATGGATTTTCAGATATTCGCTGACGTCGGCAAACCGCCGCGCATCGACATGGCTTTCCTGCGCCGCCCAGGTCGCGGCCATCGCCTCGACCGCCGCGACTCCCCGGTCATAGCGCGCCACCAACTCGTCCCACAACGGCCGCCCGCTCGGCATCGCGAAGTCCCATGGCACGTGGTGGAACCACAGCAGGTAGTCGGGATCGACGGTCGCGGGATCGCTCCACTGCGCGGCTATCGAAGGCGCATATTGCGCCAGCGCGTTGCTGCCGCTCGCCGTGCGGTCGAAGCCGATCCCCTCGGCATCGGCCTTGTGATAATAGCACGGGTTCCATTCCGGCCGCGCCAATTCGCAGACCCACGGCGCCGGCCCATAGTGGTGGCCGGTGTCGAACAAGTGCGCCAGGCCCAGCGGGTTCATGTAATCGACCGTCGCCTGCCGGCTGCCCAGCATCATCGGCACCACCGCCGACAGGAAGTCCGGGGCGCGGCTGAAAGTCTGCGCCGCCCACTCCCGCGCGATCTGCTCGCTGGCAAGCCCGGGGTCCCAGGCCATCCGGCCATAGGCATACCAGTTCGCCTGGTCGAAGTGCGATCCGCTCCAGTTGCGGTCCGAACCGGTGTTGGCGACGCCCGCCATGCCGGCCGGTGCGATGATCTCGGCCACCGTGCCGCCGCGCCCGGTATCGGCGCGCAGCACTTCCTCCCACATCGGCGCAAGGAACGAGAGATGCGTCGAGAAGCCGAGATACTCCTTGGTGATCTGCGCTTCGAGCATCAGCTTGGTGTTCGGCATCGCCCCGAACAGCGGGTGGAACGGCTCGCGCGGCTGAAAGTCGATCGGCCCGTTCTTGACCTGGACGATCACGTTGTCGTCGAACTGGCCGTCGAGCGGCACGAACTCGGCATAGGCCTGCTTGGCCCGGTCGGTGGCGTCGAGCTCCGAGTAAACGAACGCCCGCCAGATCACGACGCCGCGGTCACCGATCGCCCGGCCGAGCATGTTCGCCCCGTCGGCATGCGTGCGGCCATAGTCCTGCGGTCCCGGCTGCCCTTCCGAATTGGCCTTGACCAGGAACCCGCCGAAATCGGGGATCTCGGCATAGATCTCGTCTGCCTTGGCCTTCCACCACGCCTGCACCGCCGGATCGAGCGGGTCCGCGGTCTCCAGCCCGCCGACATCGCGCGGCGCCGAGAAGCGCGCGGAGATGTAGAGCCGGATACCATAAGGCCGCCACGCATCCGCCAGCCGCTTCAGCTTCGGCAGGTAGCGCGGCGTCAGGAAGAGCGGACTGGCGTTGACGTTGTTCACCACCGAGCCGTTGATGCCGATCGAGGCATTGGCCCGCGCGTAATCGATCATCCGCTGGTCGAGATGCTCGGGCAGCCGCCACCAGTCGAAGATCGAGCGGCCGGCATAACCCCGCTCGACGTGTCCGTCGGGATTGTCCCAGTGATTGAGCAGCCGCAGCGGCATCGCCGGGGCGGAGGCGATGTCGATCGCTGCCGGATCGCGGCCCACCGACAGCTCCCGCAGCAGCGCGTAAGCCCCGTAGAGGCAGCTCAGCTCGCCCGGCCCCGTGATGCGAATCGCGCGGCCGCTAGTCTCGATGGCAAAGCGTCCGTCGCCGCCCGGTCCACGGCAATCGAGCGCGATCTCGCCGCCACTGCCCTGCAGCGCCTGTCCCGTCAGCGATCCCAGTCCGCGAGCGAGTTCCTGCGCTGCCAGCGTCAGCGTTGGCCCTTCTTCCGCCACGCCGATCCGCGGATCGAAGGCCTGCAAGCGCTCCAACGCCTCGCCTTGGAGCGGCGCATGACGCAGCCACAGCGCGTAGCCGTCCTCGGCCCGAGCCGCACCCAGCGGTGCGATCAGGAGCAGCGCCGCAAGCAGCACCGCACAGCGATTGACAAGGCCATTCCCTCCCATCATGGTAGCGCTATCAAAAATGGCAGCGCAGTCAAGCGCGCCAGGGAGGAGAGGGCGCTATGAGTCACAGAACTCAGCGAATCAAGGCTGTCCTGTTGGCAGCCGGAGCCGGCCTGATGGCCGTGTCGGGTGTAGTCGCGACCGAGGTCGCCGCGCAGACATCGCGCGAGATGCGGGTCAACCGGCCGATGGCCGATGCGGCCTACTGGAACGCTTCGCTTCCGGTGGAGCAACGCGTCGCCGATCTGCTTGCCCGGATGACGCTCGAGGAAAAGATCGCCCAGATCATCACGGTCTGGGACAGCAAGGCCTCGATCCAGAACGACGACAACACGTTCTCGCCGGACAAGGCCGCGCAAGTCTTCCCGAACGGCATCGGCCAGATCGCCCGTCCTTCCGACACCAAGGGCCCGATCAGCCCCCGCGTCGAGCGCCGCCGCGACATCGATGCCAGCGTCGACTACGTGATCGCCGCGCAGCGCTGGGCGATGGAGAACACCCGGCTCGGCATCCCGATCCTGTTCCACGAGGAATCGCTGCACGGCTTCGCCGCCCGCGACGCCACCGCGTTCCCGCAATCCATCGGTCTGGCTTCCACCTGGGATCCGGACCTCGTTCGCGAAGTCAACGCTCTCATCGCGAGCGAGGTCCGTGCGCGCGGCGTCCACCTGGTCCTCTCGCCAGTGGTGGACGTCGCGCGCGATCCGCGCTGGGGCCGCATCGAGGAAACCTTCGGGGAAGATCCGTTCCTCGTCGGCGAGCTTGGCGTTGCCTCCGTCGAAGGGCTCCAAGGTGTCGGCGTGGGCCGCACGCTGCCGCCGAACAAGGTCCTCGCCACGCTCAAGCACATGACCGGTCACGGCCAACCCGAAAGCGGCACCAACGTTGGCCCGGCCCCAATCAGCGAGCGCACTCTGCGCGAGATGTTCTTCCCGCCGTTCGAGCAGGTCGTGAAGCGCACCGGCATCGACGCCGTGATGGCCAGCTACAACGAGATCGACGGCATCCCCAGCCACTCGAACGACTGGCTGCTCAACGACGTGCTGCGCGGCGAGTGGGGTTTCCGCGGCGCCGTGGTTTCCGATTACTACGCGATCGAAGACCTCGAACGCCTCCACCACGTTGCCAAGGACTATACCGAAGCGGCGGAAATCGCGCTCGGCGCGGGCGTCGACGTCGATCTTCCGGAGGGCGCCGGCTTCAAGAACCTGACCGAAGCGGTGACCGCAGGCCGGGTGCCGATGGCCGCCATCGACCGCGCGGTCAGCCGGTTCCTGACGATGAAGTTCAATGCCGGCCTGTTCGAGAATCCCTGGCCCGACCGCGCCCAGGCTCGCCGCTCAAACGGGGCCGAAGGCGTGGCCTTGGCGCGCAAGACAGCGGAGAAGTCGCTCGTCCTGCTCAAGAACGATGGCGTCCTGCCGCTCGCGCTGCCCAGCGGCGGCGCGGCCAAGCCGACGATCGCGGTCATCGGACCCAACGCCGACGTCGCCCGCCTCGGCGGCTACTACGGCGAACCGCGCGCCAGCGTGACGCCGCTCCAGGGCATCCGCGCCTTGGTCGGCGACCGCGCCAACATCGTGCATTCGCAAGGCGTCGTGATCACCGAGAACGACGACTGGTGGGCCGACGAAGTCGTGCTCGGAGATCCCGAGCAGAACCGCCAGCGCATCGCCGCGGCGGTCGAGGCGGCGCGCGGGGCCGACACGATCCTGCTGTTCATCGGCGATACCGAGCAGACCAGCCGCGAAGGCTGGGCCGAAGCGCACCTCGGTGACCGCACCAGCCTCGACCTCGTCGCGCAACAGCTAGAGCTGTTCGAGGCGCTGAAGTCGCTCGGCAAGCCGGTGGTGGCCGTGCTCGTCAACGGCCGTCCGCCGAGCTACCCCAAGATCGCCGAAGAGGCCGACGCGATCCTCGAGACCTGGTACGCCGGCGAACAGCAGGGCCACGCCATCGCCGACGCGCTGTTCGGCCGCGTGAACCCAGGCGGCAAGCTGCCGGTCACCGTCGCTCGCGACGTCGGCCAACTGCCGCACTTCTACAACTACAAGCCCAGCGCCCGCCGCGGATATTTGTTCACCGAGGCGACGCCGCTCTACCCGTTCGGCTACGGCCTCTCCTACACGACCTTCGACATTGGTGAGCCGCAGCTTTCCGCCTCGACCATCATGCCGCACCAGGGCGTCACCGTGCGCACCACGGTACGCAACACCGGCACCCGTGCCGGCGACGAGGTCGTCCAGGTCTATCTGCGCGACGAAATCAGCTCGGTCACCCGGCCGATCAAGGAGCTGGTCGGCTTCCAGCGAGTGACGCTCGAACCGGGTGAGACTCGGCAGGTCGAAATCCCGATCCGATCCGATGCCTTCGCCCTGTGGAACCGCGACATGAAACGCGTGGTCGAGCCGGGCGAGTTCACGATCATGGTCGGCCCGAACTCGCAGGATCTGAAGGAAACCAAGCTCACGGTCGCGCCGTGAGCGGCCGCCGCGGAATTTGGCCTAAGTTCCCCGCCCGCTTGCGGGTGGGGCCAGGGGTGGGCACATCGGACTGGCTCCCTTGCGCCGAGCGTGCCCACCCCGACTCCGTCCAGAAGGCTAACGCTCCGACGCGCCGCGGCGCCCTCAAGCTGTTCGGCGGCGGCAGTCTCGCCGCCCTAGCCGTGTGCCAGGCCCCGGTGGCCTTCGCTCAGGCCGGCCCGCTCTACAAGGATGCCCGCGCGCCGATCCCGGCCCGCGTCGCCGACCTGATGGCGCGGATGACTCTGCCCGAGAAGATCGCCCAGATCCGCGCCGCCTGGCAGGGCAAGGGCGACATGATCGACGACCTGGCGTTCAATCCGGCGAAGGCCAGCGCCGCGTTTCCCGATGGGATCGGCCACATCACCCGCGCATCCGACAAGCGCGGCGTTCCCGGCATCACCGGCGCCGCCGGCGGCACCGCCGCTCGCTGGCGCACGCCCAGGGAAACGGTCGACTTCGTCAATGCGGTCCAGAAATGGGCGCTCGAGGACACACGCCTCGGCATCCCGGTGCTGTTCCACGAGGAGTCGCTGCATGGCTACATGGCGACCGAGGCGACGATGTTCCCGCAAGCCATTGCGCTGGGGGGAACGTTCGATACCGATCTGATGCGCCGCATCCAGTCGGTCATCGCCCGCGAAGTCCGCGCCCGCGGCGTGCCTTATGTGCTCTCGCCGGTGGTCGACATCGTCCGCGACCCGCGCTGGGGCCGCATCGAGGAATGCTTCGGCGAGGACCCTTACCTCGTCGCCGAAATGGGCGTCGCTGCAGTCGAGGGCCTGCAAGGCCCCGGCAAGTTCGACAAGCTGCGCCCCGGCAAAGTCTTCGCCACGCTCAAGCACATGACCGGCCACGGCCAGCCCGAAGCCGGCAACAACGTCGCCCCGGCCCAGCTCGCCGAGCGCGAGCTGCGCCAGTTCTTCTTCCCGCCGTTCCGCGAGATCGTCCGCCGCACCTCCATCGGCGCGGTCATGCCGAGCTATAACGAGATCGACGGCATTCCCAGCCACGCCAACACCTGGCTTTTGGGCGAAGTGCTGCGCGGTGAGTGGGGCTTCGACGGGATCATCGCCAGCGACTACGGCGGCGTCCATGAGCTCGCCACCTTGCACCATGTTGCGAGCGACGAAGCCGACGCCGCGCTCCAGGCGCTGCTCGCAGGCGTCGATAGCGAACTGCCCGAAGGTCAGGCTTTCGCCACCCTGCCCGCGCAGGTGGCGTCCGGCAGGGTTCCGATCGAGCTGGTCGACCGCGCCTGCGCCCGCATGCTCACCTTCAAGTTCCGCTGCGGCCTGTTCGAGGACCCCTATGGCGATTGGGAGCTGACTCGCCGCATCACCGGCAATGCCGAAGCCCGAGCCCTGGCGCTCGAAGCCGCGCGCAAGTCGATGTGCCTACTCACCAACGAGAACAGCGCGCTGCCGCTCGATCCGGGGCGGATGGGCCGCGTCGCGGTGATCGGCCCGAACCACGCGATCGCCCGCCTCGGCGGCTATTCCAGCGTGCCGAAGCAGACCATCAGCCTGATCGAGGGCTTGCGCCAGGTCGCGCCCCAGGCCGACTTCGTCACCGCGCAAGGCGTATTCATCACCACCAGCGAAGACCGCTCGCAAAGCGACGTCCAGCTCGCCCCGCGCGATCGCAATCTCGAGCTCATCCGTGAAGCCGTTGAAGTCGCGCGCTCTGCCGACACGATCGTCCTCGCCATCGGCGACACCGAGCAGACCAGCCGCGAAGGCTTCGCCCGCACCCACCTCGGCGACCGCACCGACATCGACATCGTCGGCGAGCAGAACGAGCTGGTCGATGCCCTCGCCGAGCTCGGCAAGCCGCTGATCGTCTGCGCGATCAACGGCCGCCCCCCGAGCTGGCCCAACGTGATCGAGAAGGCCGATGCCGTGCTCGAATGCTGGTATCCGGGCCAGGAAGGCGGCGTCGCCATGGCCGAAGCGCTGCTCGGCCGCATCAATCCCGGCGCCAAGCTGCCGGTCAGCGTCGTGCGCAACGCCGGTCAGGTCCCGCTCTTCCACGATCGCAAGCCGAGCTCGCGCCGCGGCTATCTGTTCGACGATGCCGCGCCGCTGTTCCCGTTCGGCCACGGGCTGTCGTACACCCGCTTCGAGATATCGGAGCCCCGTGTCTCCGCGCCCAGTGTCCGAGCCGATCAGGGCGTGGATGTCACGGTCGATGTCACCAACACCGGGCCGCGCGAAGGCGACGAGGTCGTCCAGCTCTACATCGGCCTGCCGTATCGCTCGGTGACTCAGCCGACCATCTCGCTGAAAGGCTTCGAGCGGGTCACTCTGGCCCCGGGCGAACGCCGCACCGTCACCTTCACGCTCGAGCAGCGCCACCTCGCGATCTGGAACCGCGACATGCTCGAAGTGGTCGAGCCGGGGCCGGTGGTGGTCTCGGTCGGCAACAGCTCGGCTTCGCTCAAGCAGGCGGAATTCACCATCGTATGACCGCCGCCGCCGCGCCCGCCGCAATCCTCAAGGCCGGCGGGCGTTACCGCTGGGCGATCTGCGCGCTGCTGTTCCTGGTCATCACCATCAACTACGTCGACCGCCAGGTTCTCGGCGTGCTCAAGCCCATCATCGAAGAGGACATGGGCTGGAGCGAGGTCGACTACGGCAACATCGTCACCGCGTTCCAGGCCAGCTACGGCATTGGGCTGCTTGTCGTAGGGCGCTGGCTCGACCGCGTCGGCACGCGCAAGGGCATGGCCATTGCGATAGCCTTGTGGAGCATCGCCGCGATGCTCCACGCCGCCGCCCGCACGGTGCTCCAGTTCATCCTCGTCCGCATCGCCTTGGGCGTCGCCGAAAGCGCTGCCTATCCAGGCGCGGTCAAATCGGTCGCCGAGTGGTTCCCGCGCCGCGAACGCGCCCTCGGCGTCGGCATCCTCAACGCCGGAGCGAACGTCGGCGTGCTGATGACGCCGATCGTCGGGATCATGGTCGCCGGGCTTTACGGCTGGGAAATGGCCTTCCTCGTCACCGGCGCGCTCGGCCTGGTCGTGCTGGTGCTGTGGATCTGGCTATTCCGCCGCCCCGACGACCACCAGAGCGTCACCCAGGAAGAACTCGCCTACATCCGCCAGGACGGCGACGACGGCCCGGGCGAGTGCCTCAAGTGGCGCGACGCGATCCGCCAGCGCCAGACCTGGTACTTCATCTGCGGCAAGTTCTTCACCGATCCGGTCTGGTACCTGTTCCTGTTCTGGCTGCCCGACTTCTTCGCCAAGACGCAGGGGATGGAGCTGTTCCCGACCCGCGAAAGCGGCATTCTCGCCACCATCGGCCCGGCGCTGATCGGGGTGTACTTGCTCGCCGACGTCGGCTCGATTTCCGGCGGCTGGATGTCGTCGCACCTGATTCAGCGCGGCTGGAGCGTCAACCGCGCCCGCAAGACGACGCTGTTCGCCGCTGCCGTCTGCGCCTTGCCGATGGTCGGCGTGGTCGCCGCGCCCAACGCTCTCGTCGCGGTCCTGATCATCGGCATCGGCACCGCGGCGCACCAGGCGTTCTCTTCGAACATCTTCGCGATGATAACCGACCTTTACCCGCGCCGAGCGGTGGCGACGGTTGCCGGCATGGGCGGCGCAGCAGGCGCCATCGGCGGGATCATGATCGCCCAGGCGACCGGTTGGACGCTCGAACTGACCGGCAGCTACTGGCCGATCGTGATCTACGCCGGTCTCGCCTACCTGCTGGCGTTCTGCGTCATCCACTTGCTCGTGCCCCGAATGGAGCCTGCACCTTTATGACGGACCGTTTTTTCCCCACCACCCGCCGCCAGGCCCTGGCCGGTCTCGGCGCCCTGGCCGTCGCCGGCTGCAGCGGCATCGGCACCGGATCCTCGTCGCAGGCACAAGGCACTTTGCCGAGCCCGAGCCTCAACGCTCTCGCCACGCGGAGCGGCCGCCGCTGGGGCAGCGCGGTCGGCTGGAGCGCGACCGCCGCCGGCGGCTCGGTCCAGAACCCCGACTACACCGCGATCCTCCGCCACGAATGCGGCGTGGTCGTGCCCGAGAACGAGATGAAGTGGCAGGCGGTGCGCCCCGGCCCCGACAGCTTCGACTTCACCCGGATGGACGCGATCGCCGCCTGGGCTCGGACGAACAACCTCGACCTGCGCGGCCACACGCTGCTGTGGCACCGCCCGCGCTGGTTCCCCGAATGGCTCAACAACTACGACTACGGCGCCAATCCGGCGAGCGAGGCCGAGCGGCTGCTGACCACCCACATCCGCGCGGTGATCGACCGCTACCGCGGCCAGATCACCAGCTACGACGTCGTCAACGAGGCGATCGATCACGACACCAACGGCCTGATGCAGACCAGCATGAGCCGCGCGATGGGCGGCGAGGAGGCAGTGCTCGACCTCGCCTTCCACACCGCGCGCGAAGCGCTCCCCGACGGGGACCTGGTCTACAACGACTACATGAGCTGGGAGCCGGCCCACGCCGAACACTGCGCCGACGTGCTGCGCCTGCTCGAAGGCTTCCGCCGTCGCAACGTGCCGGTCGATACCCTGGGCATCCAGTCGCATATCGAGATGTTCTCGATCGATCCCGCCACCGGCGTCGGCCCTTACCGCGAGCGCGAGTGGCGGGCGTTCCTCGATGAAGCGGTGGCGATGGGCTACAAGCTGCTGATCAGCGAGTTCGACGTGAAGGACAAGGCGCTGCCCACCGACGTCGCCGCCCGCGACGCCAAGATCGCCGATTACACCCGCCGCTACTTCGACGTCATGCTCGAGTACGACGCGCTCGGCGACATCCTCGCCTGGGGCATGGTCGACCGCTTCAACTGGCTGCAAGGCTTCGCCCCGCGCGACGACGGCCTCGAAGTCCGCGGCACGCCTTACGATTCCGACTACCGACCCAAGCCGATGCGCGACGCCATCGCTGCCAGCCTCGCCGCCGCGGCCTGACCGGCTTGCCGGCGGGCGGTCTCGGCGGGTAGCGTCTTCCGGTGCCCCGCGCCCCGATCCAGAACATCGTCATCGTCGGCGGCGGCACCGCCGGCTGGATGGCGGCCGCCGCCTTCTCGCGCTTCCTCGATGACGGCCGGCGCACGATCACCCTGATCGAGTCCGAAGAGATCGGCACGATCGGCGTCGGCGAGGCGACGATCCCGCCGATCCGCGATTTCAACCAGCGCATCGGCCTGGACGAGCGCGAGTTCCTCGCCGCCACCGGCGGCACGATCAAGCTCGGCATCGAATTCCGCAACTGGAGCAAGGCAGGCGAGCGCTATCTCCATCCGTTCGGCGATCTCGGCTTCGATTTCGAAGGCGTCGGCTTCCACCAGTTCTGGCTCAAGCACCGCCTCGGCGCGCTCGAGGACTATTTCCTCACCGCGCCGATGGCCCGGCGCAGCCGCTTCGCCCATCCTTCCACCGATCCGCGCTCGCCGCTCGGGCAACTGACTTACGCCTATCACTTCGACGCCGGCCTCTATGCGGCCTTGCTCCGCCGCTTGGCCGAAGCGCGCGGCGTGCGGCGGATCGAAGGCAAGATCGTCCACGTCGACCAGGACCCGGGCAGCGGCCACGTCCGTTCGGTTCGGCTCGAGGACGGCCGCGAACTCGCGGGCGACCTGTTCATCGACTGCTCGGGATTTCGCAGCCTGCTCCTCGGGCAAACCCTGGGCGTTCCGTTTCACGACTGGACCCATTGGCTGCCCTGCGACCGGGCGATGGCCGTGCCGACCGAGCGCACCGATCCGATCGTCCCGCTGACCCGCGCCACCGCGCACGCCGCCGGCTGGCAATGGCGAATCCCGCTCCACCACCGCACCGGCAACGGCATCGTCTACCCGAGCGCCTGGCTGTCCGACGACGACGCGCGCCAGGTGCTCCTGTCCAATCTGGAGAGCCGCCCGCTGGCCGAGCCGCGCGTGCTGCGCATCGCCACCGGCGTGCGGCACGTCCTGTGGGAAGGCAACGTGATCGCCCTCGGCCTCGCCGGCGGCTTCATCGAGCCTCTGGAATCGACCGCGATCCATCTGGTCCAAACCGCGATCACCAAGCTGTTCTGGCTGTTCCCGGACAGCGGCTTCGACCCGGTCCTGCGCGCCGAGTTCAACAAGCTGATGATCGAGCAGTACGAATATATCCGCGATTTCGTGATGCTCCACTACTACGCCAACCAGCGTGACGATCCGTTCTGGCGCGAGATGGCATCCATGCCGATCCCGGACTCGCTGGCCCACAAGCTGGAGCTGTTCCGCGGCGGCGGCCGTATCCGCCGCTACGATCACGACTTGTTCGGCGTGCAGAGCTGGGCGGCCGTCATGCTCGGGCAGAACGTGCAGCCGAGCGGCTACGATCCGCTGGTCGATTCGATGGATCAAGCCAAAGTCACCGCGGCCATGCAGCAGATCGCCGATACTTATCGCGGCATCGGCGAACGCGCCCCGGACCATGCCCAGGCGCTCGATAACTTCTGTAAAGGCTTGCCGCGCCCCGCCGTTCAAGGCTGAGGCCGCTCGCCTACACCCCGCGGAAAACCTCCGATAGCCGCTCTTCGCTCATGGCCATCGCAGTCAGGTCCGCCTGCCGAGGCCGTGTCCCGTTCGCCAGGAACCAGCTGATCCAGTGGCCGGGCGGCAGCGGATCCTCGTCGCGAAAGGGAATGCGCCCCCGCTCGCTGAACTGCGCGCGCAACGCCGCCAGGCCGGATGGAACGGAGCCAGCGAGCCCCCAACGGGCGGCCGCCCAGTCGAGCAGGAAATCGTGCACGATCGCGCTGCGGCGGTTGTACTCGGCCGCCTCTCGTCCGCTCGCGCCGGGCCGCGGAAGCAGTTCCAGCGCCCGTACGATGCCCGCCAGCGCTACCGCCAGCGGTTGCCCATCGAAGGTTTCGCACTGCACCGCCGCGCGCCCCACGCGCAGTAGCTTGCCGTCCATCGCCTGCACGACACGCCCGGCAGTCGCGGAATCCGCAGCCCAGCGAGCCTCCGCCTGCCAGGCCGGGGTGCTCCACGTCGCCTCACCGGCGCCCAGCCGGATCCGTTCAACCGCAGACGATCCCGCGCCCGGTTTCTCCACCGTCCAGGCGAAGGTCCCCGGGACGCCATGCAACTCGGCGCGATCGGCGGCATCGCGCTCTGCCGAAATCACCAGGTCGAACTCGGCGGTAAGCGAGGCTGCTTCCGGGGCTTCGGGCCTGAGTTCGACGCCGATGCTGGTCGCCATCTCGGCCAATAGCGCCTGGTAGGCGGCGCCATCGAAGCGCACGCCCAGCCCGTCGATACCGGCCCGCGCAGCGGCGCGTCTCGCCACCTCGTTCCATCCGGGGCCCGAACCCCCAGCGGTGCGGCGCAGCCACAGTTGGTGCAGCGCAGCCCCATCTACATAGGGCAGCTCCTCCACCGGGATGAAGCGAAGCGGTGCCAGCTCTCCGCGCTGGAAATCGCTTTCGCCCACGTTGACGGCCCCTGCGCGGCGACGGAACAAGCCCTCGTCGAGCCCGACGAGGCGGTGGAAGCGGTGAAGGAAAGCGGCCGCGGCGCCCGGGTAGTCCGGCCCGGCGTCGGCGCCGGAAAACAGCATCACCCGCGCATCGGGAAGTCCGCGGCGGAAGGCAATCGCTGCGGCCAGCGCGGCGATGCCGGCGCCGACAACGGCGACATCGCGAACGCGCGCAAGCCCGGTCATGAAACCTCCATCATGCCGGCCGACTGCAGGAACGCCTTGTGCGAAGGCATGGCGGCCGCGCGCCGGGCCAGTTCCGCCCGCAAGTCCGCCATCGCCCGCTCCAAACGCTCGCCGGAAGGCTGATCGGCCCGCTGATCGTAGCCCGAGGGAATCACGCCCTGCCCGAGATAGACGGCGACCCAGCTCGGCTCGAGGAACAGCCCTTCGCCATAATGCTCGATCCGGCCGGCTTCACGCCACAGCTCCAGCTTGCTTTGCAGGCTATCGGGCACTTCCATCGTGCGTACGTGGTTCCAGAACTCGGAGTCGCTGCGCGTGGTTGCGTGATAGTGCAGGATCAGAAAGTCGCGGACGCGGTCGTACTCGTAATCGACCAGCCGGTTGAACTCGTCGCGATCGACCGGCGACACCTTCCCCGTCGGGAACAGTTCGACCAGCCGGGTGATGGCCATCTGCGTCAGATGGATGCTGGTCGATTCCAGCGGCTCCAGGAACCCGCTGGCGAGGCCGATGCTGACCACGTTGCCGACCCAGCTCCGCCGCCGCCGCCCGGCGCGGAAGCGCAGCACGCGCGGATCGGCCAATGGCTCGCCTTCCACTGCGCCCAGGATCGCACTGCAAGCCTCGTCCTCCGACAAGTGCGCGCTCGAGAACACGTATCCGTTGCCGACCCTGTGCTGCAGCGGGATGCGCCAACGCCAACCGGCCGGCATGGCCGCCGCGGTGGTATAAGGCAGGATCTCGCCTTCGGGGGATTGGCACGGCAGCGCCGCAGCGCGGTCGCAGGGAAGCCAGCGCGACCAGTCCTCCCAATTGTCCTCCGCCATCTTGCCGATCAGCAGCGAGATGAAGCCGGAGCAGTCGATGAACAGGTCGCCTTCGATCACCTCCCCGCTGGCCAGGGTGACTGACACGAGGTCTCCCGTCTCCGCGTCGCGCGTAGCATCGACGATCCGCCCTTCGGTGCGCACCACCCCGGACGCCTCGGCCTTGCTCCGCAGCAGCGGACCGAACCGGTTGGCATCGAACTGGTAGGCATAGCCCCAGCTATTGGCGACTTGGTCGGGCCCCGGCTCAGGCCGCGCGAACCGACCCGCCCGCGCGGCAATGATCGGTAGAGAATAGTCTTCGATCGAAGGCGCACCGCCTGCGGCGCGCGCCCGAAGCCAGTAATGGTGAAAGCCCACTCCGGCGAGCGGAAAGCCGTAAGCGCCAAACGGGTGAATATAGCTTTCGCCCTCCCGCCCGAAGCCGCGAAATTCGATCCCGAGCTTCAGTGTGGCGCGCGTCGTGCGGATGAACTCGGCTTCGTCGAGCCCGATACGCGAGATGAACGCGCGCAGATGAGGCAGGGTCGCCTCGCCCACCCCGACGATGCCGATCTCCGCCGATTCAATCAGACGAAGGGACACGGTCCGGCCGAGAAACCGCACGAGAGCAGCGGCGGTCATCCAGCCGGCGGTACCACCACCGACAATCACCACCCGCTGGACCTCTTGCCCATCGGCTCCCTTGTCAGACATCCCTCACCCGGCCGGTCTCTCTTTTTCGCGTCTTTGCTCCCACCGACCGCCCTTCAATGCAAGAAAGGCCAGCAATTGCTTGCTGGCCTTCAAGGTGTCCTGATTCAGCCGGGAGACTCTAAAAGCTGAAGCGCAGGATTGCTGTGTAGCGTCGGTCGTTCATGTACCATCCGCGCGGAATCCGCCGGACGTCGCCATCCCCATCGGCCACCGCCGCTTCGGTCTTGGTGATGGAGTTCAGCAGGTTCACGCCTTGGACCCCGAGCTTGATCTGGTCGGTGATCGACCAGGTGATCGATGCGTCGAGCTGACCGTAGGCGCTCTGGAAGATCGGATCGTAGGGCACGATCACGTCGCGCAATGTCAGCAGGTAGCGCGAGCGCCAGTTGTACGAGGCCCTCATCGACAGCGGCCCGACATCGATGAACGGGGTCACGTTTATGGTGTGCTTCGACAAGCCCTGCAGTGGGAAGTCCTCGCCGGAGATCGTCGATACGCGCCCCGCGCCCACATCCGGATCGGTGGCGGACAACGTGCTCTGGGGCACCCCGCTCGACTTCACGAAGGTATAGTTCGCTTGTAGTCCCAGCCCACTCAGAAACCCGGGAAGGAAGTCGTAGGTCTGCTGATAGGTCAGCTCGAAGCCAGTGATCTTGCCGGTGTCGTCCGAGTTGACCGGGCTCGTGACGACAGCATCGTAAGTCTGCCCGCCGTTGGTAAAGGTCGTCTCCACGACATCGTTGGTGAGGACGTTCTTCAACCGCTTGTGGAACACCGAGCCGGTCAGCTGGCCGACATTGGAGAAATACCACTCCGCTGTCAGGTCGAAGTTATCAGCCGTGATCGGAAGCAGGGTCGGATTACCGGCATTGAAGATGCCGCGCACCCGAACCTGGCCGGGCGCGATCGCTCCGTCGGAGCCGAACTCACCGGTTCCTGGCGCGACCGGGGTAATCACGAGCGGAATACTGTTCCCGTCGCTGTCGACGTTGTTGAGCACCGACATAGTGACCGGGAAATAATTGCGCACTAACCCGAGCTCTGGCGGCGCGACGCCCTTCGAGTAGGCGGCACGGAACTGTAAGCCCCCACCTACTTCCAGCTTCAGATTGATGCTCGGGAGCCAGTAATCGTAGTCGGTCCGGAAATCGTTCTGAACCACCGCGCCATTCTGGAACGCAGCGAGATTGGCGAGACCCTGAGCACCGAGCGCGCAAGCGGTACTATCGAACGGCTGGCTGGGATCGGCGATCACCTCGTTGATGGTGTTTCGGCACGTCTCCGCGGACGGCAAGGCGCTCGCGTTCTGGTATTCAATGAAGCCTTGTGAATCGCGCCGCGTCTCCGTGTAGCGAAGCCCGACATTGCCGCTCAGGTTCATGCCCGAGGCGAAGTCGTTGTCGAAACGCAGCATGACGTAGGCCGCCTTGTTACGCTCTTGTTGCGGATTGACCTCACCCAATGTGTAGGGCGAGTTGCCCACGGCGTTCGGCCGGTCGTAAAGCGACCGCCACCCCCCGTTGATGATTTCGCCGTTGGGTCCCGTTGTAGTTGGTTCCCATTCGCGATTGATGGCGTTCGCATAGTCGACATACTCGTCGTAGTTCGTCGCGGGGTTGCCGGCATAGAACAGACGGCATTCGCCATTCATCGGATTGGGAACGCTTCCGCGGAAGAACCCATCGAAACAGAATGCCTCATAACCTTGTAGCGGAGCACCGCCGCGGCCGCCTTGCACACCGTCGACCGGATCGTCGAGCCACACCGGCCCGCCGTTACCCCACTGCTCGGACAGGCGCCCCCAGTTGTAGGTAGAGAAGCGCGCCGTCTGGCTGCGGTCCGCATAACGCACGCCGGCGCGCACGGAACGGAGGAAGCCTTCGTTCGGGAAAGAGAACTCCCCGTCCAGACGAAGGGCGTCACTGTTTCCGGTGCTCCCTTCGATATGATCCATCGCCGAACGGTAGAAGCTGTTGAACGGATCGCTGAAGCTCTGGTGGTCACCGCGGTAATATGCGGGACTGTCACCAGCGCTGCCGGGGGCGCCCGGACAAGGTACCGTGGCACAGGTTTGCGGCGGCAGGAATTGTATCGTCGGAAATTTGGACCCGTTCAGATCGATGAAGGCATCCTGATAGGTCGAAGTCCAAAGGCCGTGGTCGAACACATCCTGGAAAGATTCGACGTGCTGGTAATCGAAGCTGAGCGAGAAGGCATCGGTCGGCCGGAATATGAAATTCATCGCGTAATCGCTCGTGACCGACTGGTCCTTGCGGCCACGCTTGATGTTGTTGGACTGCAGGCCGAGCTCGGGCGTCCGGATTCCGCCTGCACCGAGAGCGGTATTCTGGTCGTCACGCCAGCCGGTCGGGCCGGTGATGGTTCCGCTGTCGAACAAGCCCGTCTCGTCGATGGTGAATGACGTGCCGGCGGTGGCACGCGAGTCGCCGTTGTCCGTGACGTTGTCGGTCGCGATCTCGACGACATGCTCGTTCCACGCCTGACGCGCGTCGGAGCGCAGGAACTGGAACGTTGCCTCCATCCGGCGGTCCTCGCTGCGCCACTGCGCCGCCGCTGCATAGCCGTACCGCTCGCGGTCGAACTCCTGGGTTCCCATCACGGCTCCGCGGGGGAACAGCACGCTGCCTTGTGCCGTGGCGCTGCCGAACGGCACCACGTCGGTACGTGTCCCATCGCTGTAGAGCGTCCGCGGCCGGAAGCTCGAAACCTGGAACCGGTCCGCGCGGCTGAACAACTGGGAATAGGTAAAGCTGGCGAGAAGGCCGAATTCACCTCCGGGCGTGTCCCACCGGTTGCTGACCAGGATGGCCCCGGTCGGCGAGGCCTTCTTCGCAAAGTCGCCGTAGTTCAGCTCGAGCGAGCCGGCGATGACTTGGCCGGCGCTGTCGAACGGCAGCCGGGTCCGGAGGTCGACGACGCCGGCGATGCCGCCTTCGATGCGGTCTGCCGACGGGCTCTTGTAGACGTCGACGCCGCCCAGCAGTTCGGACGGCACGTCGGCAAATCCCAAGGCGCGGCCGTTGTTCGCGGTGAAGGCCTCGCGTCCGTTGAACTCCGAGCGAACGTAAGTGAGGCCGCGAACGACGACGCCGGAGCCTTCGACCGAGAAGTGATCGGGGTCGACGCCCGCGGCGAAGCGGTTGATCGAGATACCCGGAATGCGCTGCAGCGCCTCGGTCACCGAACGGTCGGGCAGCGCGCCGATGTCTTCGGCCGTCACCGAATCGACGATGGTATCAGAATTGCGCTTGATGTTCTGGGCCGAGCGGAGCGCCTCGCGGAAGCCGGTGACGATGATCGCGTCCTCGCCCAGCTCCTCCTCTGCGGGGGCGTCCTGCGCCAGGGCCGGTTGCGACAGGCCAGCGGCCGTAAGCACCAGGAGCGACGCTCCCAGCTTCAGCGCGCCTTTTCCGATGGTGGACGGATCGCGCGATGCGGAATGTATGGACCTCATGTTCCTCCCCCGAGCACCGGCTGCCAGGATTGACTCCCAGTCGGCCGCAAGCGGTAGCGCTACCATTTTTGCTGCGGGTTAGCGCTACCTAATCGCCCCACCTTATGGGATGCAGCGACTTTCCTCAAGCCTGAAAATACCTTAGCGACAATGTCACAGAAGCCGGTTGCGTTACCATCGGCGACATGGGGGGAGAGACATGGCGGGCGAGCGAATCCGGTCGATCGTGATCGTCGGCGGCGGCACCGCCGGCTGGATGAGCGCGGCGGCCCTCGCCCGGGTGCTCGGGCGCGACTATGCCGAGATCGTCCTGATCGAATCGGAAGAAATCGGCACCGTCGGCGTCGGCGAAGCGACGATCCCGCAGATCAACATCTTCAACCGCCTGCTCGGCCTCGACGAGAACGACTTCGTCCGCCGCACTAAGGCCACGTTCAAGCTCGGCATCGAGTTCGTCGGCTGGGGCCGCCCCGGCCACCGCTACTTCCACCCGTTCGGCAAGTACGGCATCGACATGGAAGGCGTCTCCTTCCACGCCTTCTGGGAACGCCTCTGCGCCGAACCCGAGTTCGCCGACATCGCCGCGTTCTCGCTCACCGCGCTGGCCGCGCGCGAGCGCAAGTTCATGCGCCCGATCGACGCCGGCCACTCGCCGCTCAGCAACATCGCCTACGCCTTCCACTTCGACGCCGGCCTCTACGCCCGCTATCTCCGCGAGATTGCCGAAGGCCTCGGGGTCCGCCGCATCGAAGGCAAGATCGTCGACGTCGTTCGCGACGGCGAGAGCGGCCACATCGCCTCGGTGCGGCTCGAAAGCGGCAGCGAAGTCGCCGGCGACTTGTTCATCGACTGCTCGGGCTTCCGCGGCCTGCTGATCGGCGGCACCCTCGGCGTGCCTTACATCGACTGGTCCTCGCACCTGCCGTGCAACCGCGCCCTGGCGGTGCCGTGCGCCTCGATCGACGACCTGACCCCGTTCACCCGCTCCACAGCGCATGACGCGGGCTGGCAATGGCGCATCCCACTCCAGCACCGGATCGGCAACGGCCACGTCTATTGCAGCGAGTTCATCTCCGACGACGAGGCCGCGCATGTCCTGATGTCCAACCTCGACGGCGAAGCCATGGCGGAGCCGCGGATGGTCAAGTTCACCACCGGCCATCGCCAGCGCTTCTGGGAGGGCAACTGCGTCGCGGTGGGCCTGTCGTCAGGGTTCATGGAGCCGCTCGAATCGACCAGCATCTGGATGGTCCAGAACGGCATTGCCCGGCTGCTGGCCAACTTCCCGGATCTGACTTTCGCCGACGCCACGCGCGATCGCTACAACCGCCTGATGCTCGAAGAGAGCGAGTACATCCGCGACTTCCTGGTCCTGCATTACTACCTGAACCGGGGACGCGATTCCCCGTTCTGGGAATACTGCCGCAACATGGAACTGCCCGAACGCCTGGCCGAGAAGATCCGCGTGTTCGAGGCCACCGGCCGCTGCTTCCGCGAGAATGACGAGCTGTTCAACGATACCAGCTGGTTCGCGGTCATGGTCGGGCAGGGGCTGGAGTTCGGCCGCTACGACCCGGTTGCGGAGCTACTCAGCCTCGAAGAAACCCGGCACCGCCTGGCCGAGATCAAGCGGGTGATCGCCAATTCGGTCGATTACATGCCGGCCCACCGGCAGTTCATCGCCGACAACTGCGCCGCGGCCTGAACGAAGAGAGGCCGGAGCGAGCCAAGCCCGCCCCGGCCTCCGGTCGATCCAGCGCTGCCCCCCCGCAGGCTGGATCAGCCCTCCATCTCTTCCAGTTCCTTGCCCTTGGTCTCCTGGATGAAGGACTTGACCAGGAAGATGCTGATCACGGCCGCCGCGGTATAGAGCGCGTAAGTCGCGGCGAGGCCCAGCCCGTCTGCCAGCGCGGGAAAGCTCTGCACCACCAGGTAGTTCGCGATCCATTGCGACAGGCCCGCCACCGCCAGCGCCGAACCGCGCATCTGGTTCGGGAACATCTCGCCCAGCATGACCCACATCACCGGGCCCCAGCTCATGTTGAAGAAGATCACATAGAGGTTGGCCGCGATCAGCGCTGTCCAGCCAGCGGTCTCTCCCAGCACCAGGTTGCCCGCCGCGTCGGTTCCGGCGCCGCTGAACGCCCAGCTCATCGCGCCCAGCGTCACCGCCATGCCGGTCGAGCCGATCAGCAGCAGCGGCTTGCGCCCGACCTTGTCGATCACCGCCAGGGCCACGAACACCGCCGCGATCGAGACCAGGCCCGAGACGATGTTGCGTTCGAGCGCGGCCTCTTCGGACACCCCGGCCAGGCGCCACAGCGTCTCGCCATAATAGAAGATGATGTTGATGCCGACGAACTGCTGGAACGTCGCCAGCATGATGCCGGCCCAGACGATCGGCCGGAACACCGTTCCGGGCGCGGTAATATCGCGGAAGCTCGGGCGGCGGTCGGCGGAGAAGCTGCCCTTGATCTCACGAATCTTGCGATTGGCTTCGTCCAGCCCGAACAGCCGCGTCAGCACCGTGCAGGCTTCCTCATCGCGGCCGCGGCTGACCAGATAGCGCGGGCTTTCCGGGATGAAGAACAAGGCCACCAGGAAAACCACCGCGGGAACCACCTGCGCCAGGTACATCCAGCGCCAGGCTTCGAGTCCGGCAATCTCCCCGAGCGAATTGCCCGCGGTCTGCGCCAGGAAGTAGTTGACCACGAACGCGGCCGTCAGGCCGGTGATGATCATCACTTGCTGGACGGTGGTGAGCCGGCCGCGAATGTTCGCCGGCGCCACTTCCGAGATATAGAGCGGCGACAGCACGCTGGCCGCCCCCACCGCCATGCCGCCGGCGAAGCGGGCGATCACGAAGATCTCATGAACGCCGGTGATTCCCTGAATCAGGGCGCCAAAGACGAACAGGACCGCGGCCATGATCATCACCGTGCGCCGGCCGATCGCATCGGCCAGCCGGCCGGCGAAGAACGCGCCGACCGCGCAGCCGATCAGAAGCGACCCGACCGTGAAGCCAAGGCCTGCCGCGCTTAGTCCGAACTCCTCGGTCAGCCCGGTCTGTGTACCGTTTACCGCGCCGCTATCGTACCCGAACAGCAGTCCGCCGATCGTCGCCACCGCGACGATGGCTCCGATCAGCGCCGTATTGACGGTGCTCCGCGTCGTTGTGCTCATTTACCCCTCCCTCGGCGCCGCTTTGCCGCGGCTTACCTGCGAATGTTAGCGCTAACGTATGACGGGCCGTTCCGGCTGGCAAGCGGGATTAGTGCCAGCCAGTTCACGCAGTTTCGACCGCAGCAGCTTGCCGGAATCGGTAAGGTCGTCGTCCGTCCATCCCGACAGCTTGGTGCCCGGCTTGAGCGCGGCGCTGCTCTCGTCCTTGTCGCCGATCGACCAGGCCATCCAGCCGATGTTCCGCTCTTCCGCCCAGTCCCACCACCGCTCGCTTTCCGCGTAGTCCAGCGGCCCGTCTCCCGTCGCCTCTACCGTCCCGAACTCGGTGATGAGCAAGGCGAGGCCTTTGTCCAGCGCCGCGTCGCCCTTGTCGCGCAGGTCCTGGCGGTGCGTCCCGGCATAATAGTGCAGCGTATAGGCGGTGTTGCTGGTCATCAGCGGATCGGCCGCCGCGATGTCCACGTCCTGGCTCCAGCTCGGGCTGCCGGCGATCACCAGGTTGTCGGGATCGATGCCGCGGATCGCGGCGATGATTCGCTCGTGATAGGGCTTCACGTCGCGCGACCAGTCGACCCCGTCGCGCAGGGGCTCGTTGAACGGCTCATAGATCAGGTTAGGCAAGTGCCCGTACTTTTCCGCGATGGCGGTCAGGAAGCGCTCCGCCTGGTCCGGGTAGGCGCGGTGCGCATGCCAGTCGACGATCACGTAGAGCCCGTTTGCCACCGCCGCCTCGATCACCGTGCTGGCTTTGGCCAGCTCGCGATCGAAATGGTGGAGAGCGCTGTCCTCGCCTTCCGCGGCAATGGCCGCGCGGACGACATCGACTTTCCAGTCCTTGGCCAGCCACTCGACCGTCTCCGCCGCATAGTACTGCGGCGCCCACTGCGACCAGAACAGGCTCATGCCGCGCAAAGTCACCGGCTCGCCGTGTGCGCCGACGATCTTGCCGTCCTGCACCGCAAGCGGCCCATGGCAAGCCACCGGAGTGCCATCCGGCGCGGCACTGATGGCCGGTGTGCTTGCCCCGGCAGCCGTGCCCGGGAGGCACAGCGCGAGTGCCAGAGGCGCGAAGATCAGGCGTCTCGAGTTCATGCCGGCCTTGCTCCTTGTGTCGATTCGGCGGCCATCGCCGCGTAAGGCGCCGCGTGGTCGCGTTCCGGGATCGCGCCGTGACGCATGACCGTCCAGGCGGCGAGCCGCTGGCCATGCGCAGCCGCCCGCTCGGGCGTCAGCCCGCGCAAGCGGGCGCCCAGGTAGCCGGCGTCGAAAGCATCTCCGGCGCCGCTCGTGTCGAGGGCATGCAGCCGGGCTTCGGGCGGGGCGAGGGTTCCGTCGGGCAGCACGATCCCGTCCGCGCCGGCCTTCACGACCACCTCAGCGCAGCCCCAGGTTAGCCAATGCTCGCGGATCGTCTCGGCGGATTCGCTGGCGTCGAGGCGCATCTCGTCCTCCAGCGAGGGCAGTCCGAATGTCGCCACGGCGGCGGCACGGTCCCGCCAGACTCTCGCGGTCGCGGCATCCGGCCACAGGCGCGGCCGATAATTGCCATCGAAGGCCACTTTGCCTCCGCGACCGCGAACCTCCCGCGCCAGCGCCAGGACCGCTTCGCGACCCTCACCGGGCAGGATGGCCAGCGAGATCAACGAGAAGAACAGCAGGTCCGCCTCCCGCGCCGCCGCCAGCGCCGGCTCGATGCCCTCTGCATGGAACAACCGCCGCGCCGCGCTTTCGCCGCGCCAGTACGCGAAAGTCCGCTCGCCGTTTTCATCGGTGGCGATGCTGTAGAGCCCGGTGGTTCGCCCGGGCTCGGTCAGGACCAGCGACACGTCCATGCCTTCGCGGCCCCACGCCTGCCGCATCGGTCCGGCGAACGGATCGCTCCCCAGCGCGGTCAGGTAAGCGACATCGAAGCCCAGTCGGGTGAGATGCAGCGCAACGTTGAGCGTGTCGCCGCCATAGTGGACGTCCCAGCGGCCCTGGCGCGGGGTCAGTTCGACCATCGCCTCGCCCAGGCATACGATCCGGCTGCTGCTCACCCCCCGGTCCCCATTTACCAGTTCCACAAGGTCCCGTCCTCCAGCCGGGCGACCGGCAGGCAGGCGGGATTGTAGGGGTACTTGGCTGCGAGCGCTTCGTCGATTTCGACCCCGTGGCCGGGGGCCTCGCCGCAGATCAGGTAGCCGTCCTCGAAGCGGTAATCGTGCGGGAAGACCGCGTCGGTCTCATCGGTGTGGCGCATGTATTCCTGGATGCCGAAATTCGGCACCCAGGTGTCGAAATGCAGCGCCGCGCCCATGCACACCGGGCTGAGGTCGGTCGCCCCGTGGCTGCCGGTGCGCACCTGGTACAGCGCCGCGAGGTCGGCGATGCGGCGCAAGTGCGTGATCCCGCCGGCGTGGACCACGGTGGCGCGGATGTAGTCGATAAGCTGCTCTTCGATGAGCTGCTTGCAGTCCCAGATCGTGTTGAACACTTCGCCCACGGCGAGCGGGGTGGTGGTATGACGGCGGATGTGGCGGAACGCCTCCTGGTTCTCGGCCGGAGTGCAGTCCTCCATCCAGAACAGCCGGTAGGGCTCCAGCGCCTTGCCGAGCTGCGCCGCTTCGTTCGGCGTCAGCCGGTGGTGCACGTCGTGGAGCAGCTCGCGCTCGAAGCCGTAAGTATCGCGCAGCTTCTCGAACAGCTTGGGCACGAAGTTCAGGTACTTGGGCGTGTCCCAAACCGTCTGCGTCGGCAGGCGCGCATCGGCCGGTTCGTAGTACATGTCGCCGCGCCCGATGCCATAAGCCTTGTCGATTCCGGGAATGCCGCTCTGCGCGCGGATCGCGCGGTATCCCAGGTCGATGTACTTGCCGACCGCGTCGGCCGTCTCTTCGAGATCGCGACCATTGGCGTGGCCATAGACCAGCACCCGGTCGCGGCTGCGCCCGCCGAGAAGCTGGTAGAGCGGCATTCCGGCCAGCTTCCCCTTGATGTCCCACAGCGCGGTATCGACCGCCGCGATCGCACTCATCGTCACCGGCCCGCGCCGCCAGTACGCCCCCCGGTAGAGGTACTGCCACACATCCTCGATCCGCTGCGGATCCATGCCGATCAAGCAGGGGATCACGTGGTCGGTGAGATAGGAGGCGACCGCCAGCTCGCGGCCGTTCAGCGTCGCGTCGCCGATGCCCGTCACGCCCGCGTCGGTCTCGATCTTGAGCGTCACGAAATTGCGGCCGGGGCACGTCACGATCACCCTTGCCGACGTAATTCTCATGCCCCAAACCCCTTTCGCGTTAGCGCTATCATTGCGATAGAGCCGGTCAAAACACAAGCTGGAGAGAGGCCCTGCCCCGCAAGCTCGAACTGCACCCCGACCGCCTGTTCCCGGCCGACCCCGCCGTGCGAGGCATCGCGCGCGAACTCTATGGCGAAGTCGCGGGGCTGCCGATCGTCAGCCCGCACGGCCACACCGACCCGGCCTGGTTCGCGCTGAACGAGCCGTTCGGTGACGCCGCCGCGCTGCTGCTCCAGCCCGACCACTACCTGCTGCGCATGCTCTATTCGCAAGGGGTGGCGCTCGAAGCGCTGATCGGCGAGGCGGACCCGCGCGCGGCCTGGCGCCTGTTCGCCGAGCGCTATCATCTGTTCCACGGCACCCCCTCCCGCATCTGGCTCGACTGGGTCTTTGCCGAAGCCTTCGGCATCGACGTGCGGCTCGAAGCGGAGACCGCGGATCTCTACTTCGACACGATCACCGACGCGCTGCAGCGGCCTGAGTTCCGGCCCCGGGCGCTGTTCGAGCGCTTCGACATCGAAGTCATCGCCACCACCGAAAGCCCGCTCGACCCGCTCGACCACCACCGCGCGATCCGCGACAGCGGCTGGAACGGCCGCGTGATCACCGCCTACCGCCCCGACCCGGTCGTCGATCCCGACTTCGAGGGCTTCCAAACCAATCTCGACCGCCTGTCGGAGCTGACCGGCGAAGACTGCCGCACCTGGACCGGCTACCTCGCTGCGCACCGCAAGCGCCGCGCCTTCTTCATCGAAATGGGCGCAACCAGCAGCGACCACGGCCATCCGACCGCACAAACCGCAGACCTTTCGGCAGGCGAAGCCGAAGCGCTCTTCAACAAAGTGGCGTCCGGCAACTTCACCCCTGCCGAAGCCGAGCTGTTTCGCGCTCAAATGCTGACCGAAATGGCCGCGATGAGCCAGGACGACGGCCTCATCATGCAGCTCCACCCCGGCAGCTTCCGCAATCACAACCGCGACCTCTTCGCCCGCTTCGGCCGCGACAAGGGCGCCGACATCCCGATGCGCACCGACTACGTCCATGCGCTCAAGCCGCTACTCGACCGCTTCGGCAACGCGGCGGATTTCACGCTGATCCTCTTCACGCTCGACGAGAGCGCCTATGCCCGCGAGCTGGCGCCCCTCGCCGGCCACTACCCCTGCCTGCGCCTCGGCCCGGCGTGGTGGTTCCACGACAGCCCCGAAGGCATGCGCCGCTTCCGCCGCATGACCACCGAGACCACCGGCTTCTGGAACACCGTGGGCTTCAACGACGACACCCGCGCCTTCCTGTCGATCCCCGCCCGCCACGATCTCGCCCGCCGCATCGACTGCGGTTTTCTCGCCGAGCTGGTGGCCGAGCATCGGCTCGAGGAGGACGAGGCGCACGACGTGGCGCGGGCGCTGGCCTACGACCTCGCTAAGTCGGCCTACCGATTGTGAGCCGAGCATGAGACTCTCGAACGCGACGGTTGCCGAACACTTGGCACCCCAGATCGAGCGCTTCATTTACAACCGTTCGTCGCAGAAAGTCGGCATCGTCCACTTCGGCATCGGCGCTTTTCACCGCGCCCACCAAGCCTGGTACACCGACCGCGCGATGGATTCCGGGGAGCAAGACTGGGCGATTTCCGGCGTCTCGCTACGCTCCCCCTCCGTCGCTAACCAATTGAATCCACAGGATTGTCTCTACACCCTGACCGAGCGCAGCGGAGGCGAGGTCCGCACCCGCCTGGTCGGCTCGATCCGCGAAGTCCTGGTTGCCGGCCCCGACCGCGAAGCCATCACCGCCCGCATCGCCGCCCCCGCCTGCCAAATCGTCAGCTTCGCCATAACCGAGAAAGGCTACTGCCGCGGCCCGGCCGAAAATCTCGATAAGCCATTGGCTGAAAACGGTTTTTATCCCATCCTCGCCGATGCCCTGGAACGCCGCCGCACCGCCGGCCTGCCCGGCCTGACCCTCCTCTCCTGCGACAACCTCGCCGAAAACGGCCGCCAGCTCGAAACCCTCTTCGGCGAGTACCTCGCCCAGCGCTCCACCCCTCTCGCCTCATGGTTCGCAGCCGAATGCGCCTGCCCCGCAACGATGGTCGACCGCATCGTCCCCGCCACCACCCCGGCCGATCTCGACGACCTGGAGCAACGCCTCGGCCTGCGCGACGAAGGCGCTGTCTTCACCGAGCGGTTCAGCCAATGGGTCATCGAAGACCGCTTCGCCGGGCCCCGCCCAGCCTGGGAGAAGCTCGGCGCGCAGCTGGTGAGCAACGTCGCGCCCTACGAAACCGCCAAGCTGCGCATGCTCAACGGCGCGCACTCGGCGGTCGCGTACCTTGGGCTCGAACGCGGCCACGAGTTCGTCCACCAGGCCATCGCGGACCTCGAACTACGCCCGTTGATCGAGCGCCTGATGCGGCAGGAGGCGGCGACCAGCTTCACTCCGGCGCCGGGGCAAGACCTCGAGGCCTACGCCGAGGCCCTGCTCGCCCGCTTCGCCGACCCCGCGCTCAACCACCGCCTGATCCAGATCGCGATGGACGGCAGCCAGAAGATTCCGCAGCGCTGGCTGGAAACCTTGGCCTTCCATCAGGCCCAAGGCCGCCGCTGCTCGGCCATTCTCAAAGCGCTCGCCGCTTGGCTGCGCCACGTGCGCGGTGACGTGCGGCCGGTGGACGATCCGATGGCGGGAGAGGTCCGGGCCCTGTGGCAAAGCGAAGGGCGCAGCGGGATCGCCAGCGCTCTGTTCGGTCCGCAGGGACGTTTCGCGCGCTACTGGCAAGCGGATCGCCCCGCGCTGGAGGAACTTACGGCAAAGCTCGCCTAGATGCCGGTGGCGTCGAAGGTATGGCCGTCGGGATCGAGATCGCGCAAGTCCCGCCCCCGCGTCTCCTTGCCGTACCAGGCAACCAGCCCCAGCGCCGCAGCCGTGGGGAACAGAATCGCCACCGATACCAGCCCCAGAGCCGGCACCAGCGCCATCACCGCCAGGACCTGCGCGATCAGCCCGCCCGCCTTGCTGCACGCGGCGACCGTGCCCGTCGTCCGCCCGCGGATGCGTAGCGGGAAGCTCTCGGCCGTATAGGGCAGCAGCATCGCGATCATCGCGTTCGTGCCGATGATGAGCAGCGCGACGGGAATGACGGGGCTGCCCTGCCCTGCGATCTCGAGCCGCAGCAGCAGGATCAACCCGACGATCGTCACCCCGATCGATCCCGCCACCGACCACTTCGTGCTCCAGCGGCTATAGGCCCAAGCGGCGATGAAGATCGTCGGCAGCGCGATCAGCGCGGACTGTGCCAGCAAAGTGCTGACCAGCTTCATCTCGTAGCCCTTGTCAACGAGGTCGGCCGGAAGCCACAGCAGCAGGCCGAAGTTGACGAGGCCGTAGCAGGTCGCCGCCAGGCTCAGCGCCAGCAGCTTGCCGAAGAACGCCTGGCCGGTGAGCGCGGTGGCCTTGCCGCGGGCGAGCTCGCGCACCTCGTCGGCACGCGTGGCACGCGCTTCCGCACCGAAGCGCGCCATCACTCGCCGCGCCTCTTCCTTGCGTCCGCGCGCGAGCAGGAACTTGGCCGATTCGGGAATGAAGCCGCCCAGCATCACCAGGATCAATCCGGTCGGCAGGTTGAGCAGCCACAGGATGCGCCACGAATAGATCGGCTCGAGCAACGCCGCCGCCGCGCTTGCTGCGAAATAGCCCCCGATCGAGCCGAGCCCGCCGACCAGCACCAGGCTCCAGCCGCGATGCTTGCTCGGCATCATCTCGGCGAGGAGCGCATACGTCACCGGAAGCATGCCTCCCGCCGCCGCCCCCATCATGAAGCACATCCCCAGGTTCCAAGCGAACGAAGGCATCGCCCCGCAGATCGAGGTGCCGACGAAGAACACCGCCGAAAGCAGGATCGAAGCCTTTCGCCCGTAGATGTCCGCGATCGCGCCCCAGAGGATCGAACCCACGACCGTGCCGGCAAGCGCCGACAGCGGCAGCCACGAGGCGTAGGCCTGGCCGATCGCGTATTCGCTCTTCATCCCGGGCAGCGTGAAGCCGAGGCTGGCCGGCTTCATCACGTCGATCACCAGCGCGACCACGAGTACCGCCATCAGCCGCCAGTGTGCCGCCGAGAGCGGCGCATCCTCGGGCGGTGAAACGACGATCTCCTGCGAGGCAGCGATCTGCTGGGAGACGTTACGCGGCAGCAGGCCATATGCGGCGACACCGCAGCCCCCAATAATCAGGACCATCCCCCAGACCATGTCGGGCCCCATGGGCATGCCCGCGAGGCGGAAGCCCATGTCCTTGCCCATCATGAACATCGGGATGTGCATCAAGACCCCGGCCGTGACTCCCGCCACGCCCAGGACGAACGCCCACAGCCCCCGCCGATCCTGCAAGACTGTCGTCAAAACCCCTCCGGCCCCTTCTCCGCCCAAGCGGCACGAAGACGCCCTGCCCTTAGACCATGGAGAGTTAGCGCTATCAACGCTTCGAGTTTCCCGCAGGAGTGCGAACCTCAACCGCCTATTCAGCAAGGAAGGGAAATCGCCGCTTCATAGGCCCCGGAAGGCTCCCCGCGGGGAGCTCAGCCCCGGGATAAAGCTCGCGGCAAGGGGGCCCAGGAGACCGTACCGACCTGCACTGCAGGCGCAGCACGCCTGCCCGATACGGCCCCACTAGGCCCCATGAGTGACTTACTTCGCGACGGCAGCCGCAAGCATCTCGGGCGTCGGGGGCGCGGTGTCCTTCGGATCTGAGCCCTTGTGCTTGTCGGTAGCCGGCAGCGGCGCACCGTTGGCAAGCCCGAATCCGACCGGCTCGCCGGCGAACTCCGCGAAGGCGATGTTCACGTTCATGTGCGCGCGCGCCAGCGGGGTATTGCCGTATTCCAGGCCCTTCTTGATCCGGTTGTCGAGCAGTTCGGCGAACTCCGGGTTGCGCTGCAGTTCGGCGACCGCCGTGCCGGGGGCATCGCCGCGGTCATAAGCAGCCTTGGCGGCATTGAGAAGCGCCCGGTTGAACTTGGCGAAGCGCACGAAGCCGTCCCAAGTGTTCACGTGGCCGTGGCCCTCGACGACGATCTCGATGTCCTTGTCATCGAGCGCGGCGACCAGGTTGTCGATCTCGTCGGCGATCTTCGCGGCACCGCCCGCGGGAAGGAACGGCGCCATGTTCCAGGCCATCACGTCGCCCATGAACAGCAGCTTGGCCGCAGGAACGACCACGAAGGTGTCACCGCCGGTGTGGCCGGGCCCGGTGTAGTAGAGCTCGATCCGGTCGGCGCCTTCACCCAAGGTCATCCGGTCGGTGTAGGTCTCGTTCGGCACCACCCCTGGATTGTGGTTCGGGGCGGCGGTGATCTCCGCCTTGGCGGTCTCGTGCATGATCACCCGCGCATTGGGATAGCGTTCGCGGATGAAGTCGGTGCTGCCGATGTGGTCGGGGTGGCTGTGCGTGCTGATGATCGCGGTGACCGGCTTGTCGGTCACCTTGCGAACCTCGTTCAGGATCGCCTCGCCATGACCCGGCATCTTGGTGTCGACCAGCACCACGCCGTCCTGCTGGACCACGACCAGCGTATTCCCGCCGCCGCCGAAGATCTTGTAGACGTTGTCGGTGATCGGCTCGATCGCCTCCGGCCCCGGCATACCGCCGCCGGCCGCGGGCCGTGGCGGCGGAGAAGCGCCTTGGGGCGCGGGCTCCTGCGCTGCGGCGGTTACCGACAGGCTGGCGGCGACCGCCAGTGCGAAAAGTGCTCCGATCTTCATACGACCCCTCTCAAACCGTTGTTACCACAGGTGGTAGCGAAGGCGGGAGCCGCCGACAATTGGATTCCCTTCGCCTATCAAGTCATCGTCACAACGCGACTGGCGAGCCGCTCGACCTCGTGGCGATCATGGCTGACCAACAGGATCGGAATCTTGAGTTCGTCGCGTATTCGCTCGACTAGCCCCATCAGCCTCTGCCCCCGCTCCGGGTCGAGCGATGCGAACGGCTCATCGAGCAGCAGGAAGCGAGGCGCCGAAAGTAGCGCCCGCCCGATGGCGACTCGCCGCGTCTCGCCACCTGACAACGTCGCCGGCCAGCGAGCTAGCAGATGGGCGATTCCAAGGAACTCGACCACCTCGTCATGGCCGATCCAGCGCTCGTTCACCGGGACGAGCCGTTCGCCATAGCGCAAGTTCGCCTCCACTCGGAGGTGCGGGAACAACCGCGCATCCTGGAACACGTAGCCGGCGCGGCGCCGCTCCGGCGGCAAGTTTATACCCGCTGCCGAATCAAACAGGGTGGTCCCTGCGACAGCGATCTTGCCGCGACCCGGCCGCTGCAGTCCCGCAATGCAATTGAGCACCGTGGTCTTGCCCGCGCCTGACGGCCCGACCAGCGCCGTAAGCGGGGCGTCGGAGGCGAAGCCCAGGCCGACGCGCCGCTCCCCGATCCGGTGATCGAGGAACACCTCAAAGGACATGCGCGCGGCTCCCGCCCGAGCGGCGCACCAACAGCTCCGACACGATTAGCGCGAGGATCGACAAGACGATCGAGATTACCGACAGCCGCGCCACTTGAGCTTCGGCACCGGGCATCTGGAGACCGCTGTAGATCGCCAGGGGCAGCGTCCGGGTTTCGCCGGCGATGTTAGAGGCGAAAGTGATGGTCGCGCCGAACTCGCCCAGCGAACGCGCAAACCCGAGCATCGCGCCGGCAGCGATCCCCGGGATGCTGAGCGGCAAAGTGATCGTCCAGAATGCCCGCCAAGGAGCCGCTCCGAGCGAGCGCGCCGCCTGCACCAGCTTCCGATCGACCGCTTCGATCGACAACCGCATGGCTCTCACCATCAGCGGCAGCGCCATGACCGCCGCGGCCAGCGCGGCGCCGGTCCAGCGGAACACCAGCGTGATCCCGAACTGTGCTTCCAGCCAGCTACCGACCGGTCCCGTCCGCCCGAAGAGGATCAGCAACAGCCATCCCGTCACCACCGGCGGCACGACCAGAGGCAGGTGGACCAGCGCGTCGAGAATTATCCGACCCGGAAACCGCCGCCGCGCCAGCAGCCATGCCAAGCCGTAAGCAAGCGGCAAAGTGGCCAGTACGGCGAGGCCGCTCACCTTGAGCGACAGTGAGACGATCGCCCACTCGTCAGGTGTCAGCCAGTTCATTCGGGCGCGCTAAACCCATGCGCGACGAGAATGCGGCGTGCGTCCGATGTTTGCAGAAATTGCAGGAACGCTGCAGCGTCGGGATGCCGCGAGCCCGCCAAGACCGCGGCGGGATAGCGGATCGGAGGGTGGCTTCCGGCCGGAAAGGTCTCAGCCACCGCGACCCGTCGTGAAGCTTGGGCGTCGGTCGCATAGACGATTCCGAGCGGCGCCTCGCCCCGTTCGACCAGCGCCAGCGCCGCCCGCGCGTTCTCCGCCGCGACCACGTTATCGGCCACGTCATCCCACCGGCCGAGATGCTCCAATGCTCCCTTCGCGTACTTCCCTGCCGGCACTGCCTCGGGGTTGGCCAGCGAAAGGCGACCCTCGCCGAGATCGGCAAGATCTCTGATCTGGCTATGTTGGCCCCGCACCAGCACCAGGCGGTTGCCGGCGATGGTCTGACGATAGCCGGGGCGCAACAAGCCCTGCTCGGAGAGGCTATCCATCCAGTCTTCGTCAGCGGAAACGAAGAGGTCAGCCGGAGCCCCCTGCTGCACCTGCCGCGCGAGCGCGGAACTGGCGGCGAACGATAGCATCGGCGGCGGTTGCCCTTGCGCGGCCCACGCCTCACCGATTTCTTCGAAGGCTTCCTGCAGGCTGGCTGCTGCGAGCACGACCGGTCCGCGCATCTGCTTTGGCTCCGCACAGCCCATTAGCATCGCGACCACAAACGTGAGGCCCACCGCCTGAAATGCTGTCCAGAGCCGAGCCGTCATAACAGGACTGTATAGCGCCATATACAGTGCGTCTAGCGGTACCGCTCAGCTCTTGGTAGTTGCGAGTTCCCGTGAACTCTTACCGGCCCGGATGGAGAATTCCGTCGGGCGTCGTACGGGAACGGTCAGGACGCAGCGCACGCCGTCGGGCTCGAATTCCAGTTCCACCGGGTTCTTCAGCTCATGGGCGACGATGCGCTCGATCAAGTCGGTGCCGAAGCCGCGGCCGCGCTTCTGCGCGACGGGCGGGCCGCCCGTTTCCTTCCATTCGATCCGCATCAGACCCGGCGCGACGAGCTTCCAATGCACCGAAACCTTGCCTCCGCCTCGGCTCAAGGCGCCGTATTTCGCCGCGTTGGTGG
Source organism: uncultured Erythrobacter sp. (assembly GCA_964439725.1). GTDB lineage: Bacteria > Pseudomonadota > Alphaproteobacteria > Sphingomonadales > Sphingomonadaceae > Croceibacterium_A. The sequence goes on from CAYTPY010000001.1 coordinate 72,581, forward strand.
CAAGTTCGTGTACGGCCAGTCCCAGCGAGAGCGCATCGTTCGGCGCAAGTTCGATGTCGGGTCCTTGCAGGTCCACCTCGTGATCGCCGTCTTGCGCATAGGGCAGCAACTCAGCCTCGACGACGGAACGGATCGGGGTCGTGCCCCAATCCGACTTGGTCAGCAGATCGTGCGTGGCCGAAAGCGCACGTATCCGGCCGTCCAGGCCGTCGGCGAATTCGCTGAGATTGGTCGCACGCCGGCGGGTCAGCGCAATGATCGATAGGACGTTGGCCAGCGTGTTCTTGACGCGGTGGTTGAGCTCGCGGGTCAGCGAGTTGCGGATCGAGGCCTGCTCCTCGAACCACTTCAGCGAAGCTTCGTCTTCCAGAGCCTGCTGCGTCAGCATGCGCACCAGGAGCATGAGCAGACAGGCCACCAGCAACCCGAAGAGCAAGGTGACCATCGACAGGCCCGACAACTGCCCGCTGTCGACCGATGTGACTCTGAGCAGCCAACGGGTGCCGCCGACTTCGACTTGCTCGCTGACGGTGTCGCCCTGCGCGTCGACGTTCTCGATGGCCGCCATCAGGTTCGCGTCCGTGATGGCGGCGTCATAAAGGCGTACGCTGTAGGTGCCCGCGTCTTGCAGCTCGAGGGCGGCCGACAGGAACGCGCGCGCATTGAACGGGCTATAGATGAACCCCTTCAAGCGCCGGCCGCCGGTGACCGGCTCGAAGACCGGCATGTAGATCAGGAAGCCAGGATCGCCGCCCTCCCCCTCTTGCCGGAGAACCACACGTCCGCTGGCAATCGGCCGTGCGGTTCGTTCCGCTTCCAGCATGGCGCTGCGACGGCCCGGATCGGAAAACATGTCGAAGCCGACGGCACGCCGGTTTCGCTCCGTATCGGGCTCGAGGTAGGTGACCGGCACCGCATAAGCCTGACCGCCTCCCATTTGCGGATGTAGCCGCACCCGAGCGCCTGTCTCGCGTGCGAGGCGTTCCTCGTAGGCCGCGACTTCCTCCGGGTAGACGACCGGAGCCCAGCCGATCCCTTCGGCCCCGCGGTAGTCGGCGTCGAGCCGCAACTCGCTGACGAAGCGGCGGAACTGCGCGATTGGCACATCATTAAGCGTCGCTAGAAGCGCTGCTCCCGCCCGCAAGTACGCGCTGCTGGCATTGGCCCGGCGCTCCAACGCCGAGGCGACCGAGGTGGCGCGGGCGCGCAACTGCGCGGCGTGACGGGAATCTTCGCCACGCTCGATCGCAAAGACGCTGAGCAAAGTGATGGCTGCAATCAGAACGAAGATGGCAGCCGGCATCGCGCGCGGGAAGCGCATCAGCCACCGTTTCGTCCTGCTGCGCCCAGCGGTTCCCTGCTGCAAACTAAACTCCCCGGAACCGTACCCACGGCAGGCCCCCTCTCGCGCGCCTGTCGCAAAGATACTGCCGCCGCAAGAGTGGCCCTTCTGAACGGCTGGCACGGAAGGAACCGGAACGCCTGCCTTTCGTTCCATCCACAGCGCAATAAACGCGCACCGCTGATGCACGGCTGCAACAGGGATCGCATGGCATCGGCAATCAAAACGATTATAGGACGGGGGCGTAACACAAGAATGGCTGGCGCTGGCAGGACGGGGAACCCGGTGAAGGGTAGTAAACAAAACACGAAAAGCACTGGGCGTCAGAAGCCCGAGTGGGCCTCGGGGCTCAAGCATCTCTATGATTCGGTGATCGAGGAACCTCTTCCCGACTCGTTCAAGGACTTGCTCGCGAAACTTGACGACGAGGACCAATGAGCAAGGAACAAAGAGTGCTTCCCAAGCGAAGCGCGGACGATAAACGCGCCTTCAAGCAGGAGCTTACGTCCGTCGTCCCGCATCTGCGCGCCTTCGCCCGCGGCCTGTGCGGCCGTCCCGACATGGCCGACGATCTCGTCCAGGAAACGTTGCTCAAGGCGTGGGCGGCGCAGGACCGGTTCGAACCCGGCACCAGCATGCGCGCGTGGACGTTCGTGATCCTGCGCAACGCCTATCTCACCGACATGCGCCGCAATCGATTCCGCGGCGAATATGACGAGACCACCGCTGAGCGCATTTTGACGGCTCCTGCTGGACAGGAAGAGCCGATTCACTTGTCGGACATGCACCGCGCCCTGCTCACGCTGCCGCCTGAGCGGCGCGAAGCGCTGCTGCTGGTGGGCGCCGGCGGCTTCTCGTACGAAGAGGCAGCGCAGATTTGCGGCTGCGCGGTCGGTACGATCAAGAGCCGCGTCGGCCGGGCCCGCGCCGCGCTCACTTCGATGATCGAGGACGGCCAGATACCCGAACGGTCGATCGGGGACCCGTCGGCGCACCGGGCTATCCTGGAGGAACTGGACGACGTCGCCGCCGGTCGGGGCCTCGCGGTTCCGACCAAGTAGCGGCGCACGAGGGGGGCAATGAGTTCAGAACCGGGCAGCGAAGCGCCCGCCGATCGCAGCTCCGCGGCGGCTGAAGGCGCTTCGCCGCGCCGCCGGACGCTTGCCTTCGCCGCGCAGGAACTCCGCCTGATCTCGGCCTTGGTGATCCTCATCGCTGCCGGCCTGTTTCTCGCGCTGCCTTTCGTCTTGTCGATTGGATCGGTGGTGTTCCTGCCGCTGGTCACCGCGATCGTCCTCACCATCATTCTCTCGCCGCTTGCCGACCGCCTGGCGCAGATCGGGTTGCCCAACTTCCTGGCCTCGTTCTTCGCGCTGCTGGTGTTCCTCGCCATCGTCTCGCTAGCGCTTACCGCCGTGCTTCGGCCGGCCGTGTCGCTGTTCGATGACGTTCCGGCGATGATAGACCGCATCGGTCAGCATTTTCAGAACCTGCAGGGCGCACTCACCTGGGTGTCCCGTCTCAATGAACAGATCGCCGGCATCGTTGGCACGCCGGAGGGTCAACAGGTCGTACTCGCCGGCCCGACCATGCTCGAGCAGGTTGCCTTCGCGACGCCGACCGTGGTGCTCGAGGTGCTGCTGACGTTCCTGATGGCGTTCTTCATGATCGAAGCGCGGGTGCGGATGCGCCGCCGCCTTCTGCTCGACCGCCAGCACTTCGGGGCCAGCCTCAAGGCGGCGCGCGTGATGCGCGACGTGCAGGACCGCGTGGCGGCCTACATCCTTACCGTCGGCGTGATCAATCTCGGCGTCGGGATCATCGTGACGCTGGGAGCTTGGGTGTTGGGGATGCCTTCGCCCATCATGTGGGGCGGACTGGCGGCGCTGCTCAACTTCCTGCCCTACCTCGGGCCGCTCGCGATGCTGGCGCTGTTGACTCTGTTCGGGCTCGGAACGGCGGATGCGCCGCTGATCGGGCTGATCCCGGCGGCGGCCTATCTGGGGCTGCACACCGTCGAATCGAACGTCATCACCCCGTCAGTGCTGGGCGCTCGTTTCACGATGAACCCAGTGCTGATCCTGCTCGCGCTGAGCTATTTCAGTTGGATCTGGGGTGTAACCGGCGCGCTGCTGTCGGTGCCCATCCTGCTGACGGTGACCGCGTTGGTCGACCATCTGGGGCGCCCCAACCTGATCGGCTTCATCTTCGGTGAGCCGCTGTTCCGCGCCAACCCGCTGGGTCTCACAGAAGAGAGCTAATTCACGCGCGAGTTGGGCGCCGAGCTGCAGCCCGGCGCCCATGCATTCGTTACGCCGGGTATTTCCAGGTGCTGCCACGCGCCAGGTTCTCGGACGCGAACTCCCAGTTCAGTTGCTGGTCGAGCACGGCCTTGAGGTAGTCGGGCCGGCGGTTCTGGTAATCCAGGTAGTAGGCGTGCTCCCAGAGGTCGATCGTCAGGAGCGGAAGCACGTCCAGGTCGGCCAACGTATCGCCGTCATGCGTTTCCTCGATCGACAGCGTGCCGCCCTTGTCGGCCAGCCAAACCCAACCGTTCGAGAAGTGGCCCACGCCGCGCTCGGCGAGCTGCTGCGTCAGGGCATCAAGCGAGCCGAAGGCTGAATCGATCTTCGCTGCAAGGTCGGCGCTCGGCGCGTTGCGCTGCGGGGTCAGCGAGTGCCAGTAGAAGCCATGGTTCCAGCTCTGCGCCGAGTTGTTGAACAAACCCTGGTTGCTGCCGCGTGCGCTGGCGATCACCGCCTCGAGCTCCGCGTTCGCCAGGTCCGTCCCTTCAACCGCGGCATTGGTCTTGTCGATGTAGGCCTTGTGGTGCTTGCCATGATGGAAACTGAGCGTCTCGGCGGAGATCGTCGGCGCAAGCGCTTCACTGTCATAAGGCAATGGGATGAGTTCGAACGCCATGGGCTTGTCCTTCTGCTGGGGGTCACCGTTCTCCTAACGCGATTGCCGAAGCGAGGTTGCGCTAGGAATTCTCGGTCAGTCGTTAGCTTCGGTATGGCGGTCGACCGTAGAGGTCAACGCCACGTCCATGGTGACGTTGCCGAGCGTGCGCATGATGTCTGGCACCATTTCGACGGCGATCAACAAGGCCAACGGTTCGATCGGCACGCCCATGACGATAGCGATCGGTCCGATCGATGCGATGAAGCTGATCGAGCTGGGAAGCGATACGGACCCGATTGTGGTCAGCAGCGCCACCGCGGCGCCGGCAGCCAGCGTCAACGGTGTCAGCTCAACGCCGGACAGATAAGCGACATAGATTGCCACGCCCAGGTTCATGGCTGGGCTGGTGGCGCGGAAAATCGTCACCGCCAGCGGGAGCACGAAATCCGCGGTCGTCTCGCGCACGCGCAGCAGGCGGCAGGACTGAAGCATTGCCGGAAGGCTGGCGAGCGAGCTCTGGGTTGAAATCGCGACCGCCTGCGACGGCAGCAGGGCCCGCGCGAAGAACAGCAGGTCGTAGCCGCCACCGATCACGCCCAGCCCGTAACCGGCCAGCATCACCGCAAATCCCAAGGCCGAAACCACCAGGATGTAGTGGCCCAGAGCGGTGAACGCGCCGCCGCCGCTGTTCAATCCAACGCCCAGTGCCAAGGCGAAGACACCGACCGGCGCCACCCACAGCACCCAGCCGATGATCAGCAGCATCGTGTCGCCCAGGGCTTCGAAAAACCGCACCATCAGGTCGCGTTTGTCGTCGGCCAATCTCGCTACCGCGGCTCCGAACAAGGCAAAAAACACGATCAGCGGCAGCATCGCTGTCTCGGCGGCGGCGGCGATGACATTCGATGAAATCAAGGATTCGAAGAAGGCGCCGATGCCCGGCACGGTTTGGATTTCACCACCGCCGCCACCGACCAGCGCGGCAGCCTCGCGTCCCGGAATGGGGAAGGTTTCAAGCAAGGCCGGCATCGCCACAGCCGCAAGCACGGTGCCTGCCGCCAGGATCGCGAGGATCGTCAGGAGCGTTCGGCGGGCCATCTTGCCCGCCTGAGCCGTCGCGACCATGCGGACGATGCCGGTCACCAGAAGCGCAGCAACCAGCGGCACGATCGTCATCTGCAATCCGCGCAGCCAGATGGTGCCGACAGGCGATGCGGCAGCCGCCACTGTGTCCGCCGCGGCGGTGCTTGAGAACGCCCAGCCGACCGCCAGTCCCGCGAGCAAGGCGGCGAACGTCCAGCCGGCGGGCATCTTAATCTGCGTCACAGGCACGTGACATTGCAGGCGCGAGGCGTCATGGCAATCGGCAGGAGAAGTGAGGGTTCGGATGGGACGTAAGTATTTCGGAACCGACGGTATTCGGGGCCGCGCTAATGACGGCGTCCTGGACGCCGCGACCGCGATGAAGGTTGGCCAGGCCGCGGGCCGTCATTTCCTGCGCGGTACCCACAAGCACCGCATCATCATCGGCAAGGACACGCGCTTGTCGGGCTACATGATGGAAACCGCGATGGTAGCGGGCTTCACCAGCGTCGGCATGGATGTGATCATGACCGGGCCGCTCCCAACGCCCGCCGTCGCGTTGCTTACCCGTGAAATGCGCGCCGACCTCGGCGTCATGATCTCGGCCAGCCACAACCCCTATCACGATAACGGCATCAAGCTGTTTGGCCCCGATGGCTTCAAGCTCTCGGACGAGGACGAAGAAGCGATCGAGCGCGCTCTTGAAGGTCCGATCTCCCTGGCCTGCGACGGCGACATCGGCAGAGCGCGGCGAATTGAAGACGCGCGCGGCCGCTACATCCACGCGATCAAGCAGTCGGTGCCCGACGAAGTGCGCTTCGACTCGCTGCGCGTGGTCGTCGATTGTGCCCACGGCGCGGCCTACGAGGTTGCTCCCACCGCGATCTGGGAACTCGGCGCCAAAGTCATCACGATGGGCGTCAACCCCAACGGTCTCAACATCAACGACGGCGTCGGCTCCACTTCGCTCGCCGCGATCCAGGCCAAAGTCGTGGCGGAGGGCGCCGATATCGGCATCGCGCTCGATGGTGACGCGGATCGCCTGATCGTCATCGACGAGAAAGGCCAGGTGGTCGACGGCGATCAGATCATGGCGCTCATCGCCACCTGCATGGCCGACCAGGGTCTGCTTCGCGGCGGGGGCGTTGTGGCCACGGTCATGTCGAACCTCGGACTTGAGCGTTTTCTCGACGGGCGCGGACTTCGCCTCGTCCGCACTAAAGTCGGCGATCGTTACGTGCTCGAGGCGATGCGCGCGGGCGGCTACAATCTAGGCGGCGAGCAATCGGGTCACATGATCATGCTCGATCACGCCACGACCGGCGATGGCTGCATCGCGGCGCTGCAGGTTCTGGCGGCGCTGGTCCGCTCCGGCAGGCGCGCCAGCGAACTCTTGCATCTCTTCGACCGCGTGCCGCAAGTGCTGAAGAACGTCGTCTACTCCGACGGCGATCCTCTGGTCCAACCACAGGTCCAGGCCGCGATCGCGGCGGGAGAAGCAAGCCTCGGCGGCTGCGGGCGGCTTGTGATCCGCAAGTCCGGCACCGAACCCAAGATCAGGGTCATGGCCGAAGGCGATGATGCAAAGCAGGTCGAACACGTTGTCGACAGCATCTGCGAGGCGGTAAAGGCGGCCGCATGAGCTTGGAGATGCGTCCGGACTGCGAACGCTGCGGCGCCGACTTGCCGGCGCAGACACCCGGCGCCTTCATCTGCAGCTTCGAGTGCACGTTCTGCGCCCCTTGCGCCGAAGCGCTCGACGATACCTGCCCCAATTGCGGCGGCGAGCTGGTGGACCGGCCGACCCGCGCGAAGCACTTGCTCGCCGAGCACCCGGCATCGAACAAGCGGCACTTTAGAGGCGAATGAGCAAGCCTCCCCGCATCCTGGTCATTGCCGGCTCGGACAGTTCGGGCGGTGCCGGAATCCAGGCCGACATCAAGACCATCACCATGCTCGGCGGCTTCGCCATGACCGCCATTACGGCCGTGACCGCGCAGAACACGCTGGGGGTTACGGCGGTGGAATCGCTGTCGCCTCACATGGTCGGTGCCCAGATCGATGCCTGTCTGTCGGATATCGGCGCCGACGCCGTGAAGATCGGCATGCTCGGCACTCCTGAAATCGCTCAAGTAGTCGCCGATCGCCTTGCCGCCTTGAACGTACCGATAATTTTCGATCCGGTGATGGTGGCGACCACCGGTGCCGTTCTCGCCAACGCAGCCACAGTCTCGGCGTTTGAGCGGCTGATGCGGCTCGCCGCCCTGACCACCCCGAACGTCCCGGAACTTGCTGCGCTCGGCGGACACGAAGCGATGGCTGCGCGCGGCATCGTCTATCTCGCCAAAGGCGGCGATGCCGAAGGGCCGATAGTAGAGGACGTCCTTGTCCGGCCCGGTGAGCAAGACCGCATCTGGCGCTCCGACCGAATCATCACCCGCCACAGCCACGGCACCGGCTGCACGCTCGCCAGCGCGATCGCGACGCTGATCGGCCGGGGCGTGGGAATGGAGGAAGCCGTCGACCAGGCTCGTCAGTTCGTCCGAACCGCCCTCCTCGCCGCACCGGGCTTTGGCGCCGGTAACGGACCAATGGGGCACCAGGCGGCGCGCTGGGAAGCCTAGACCACCCGAGTGGGCCGGCGCGCGATCTTGTAGAAGTCGGCGATGTGATCCCAGGCTTCGTCGGCCGTTTCACACCAGGTAAAGAGCTCGAGGTCCTCCGGCGAAATCGTCCCCTCGCGGGCCAAGGCCCCGAAGTCGATCACCCGGGTCCAGAAGGCCTTGCCGAACAACAACACCGGCAGCGGTTTCATCTTGCCGGTCTGGATCAGGGTCAACAGCTCGAACAGCTCGTCGAACGTTCCGAACCCGCCCGGGAACACCGCCACGGCGCGCGCGCGCATCAGGAAGTGCAGCTTCCTCAGCGCGAAATAGTGGAACTGGAACGACAGATACGGCGTGACATAGGGATTGGGCGCCTGCTCGTGCGGCAGGACGATATTGAGGCCTATCGACTCCGCGCCGGCGTCGGACGCGCCGCGGTTGGCCGCTTCCATGATCGACGGCCCGCCGCCGGAGCAGACCACGAACTGGCGCTTGCCATTCTCGATGATCGCCATCTCGCTGACCATCCGCGCCAGCTTGTAGGCTTCGGCGTAGTACTTCGCCTTCTCGGCCAGCCGCTCCACCACCAGCCGCTGATCGGTCGGCAGCTCCTTGGCTCCCTCGAGGGCGACGTCGACCGATTCGGGCGGCGGAATGCGCGCCGATCCATACATCACCAGCGTCGAGCCGACCCGCGCTTCGTCGAGCAGCATCTCTGGCTTGAGCAGCTCCAGCTGGAAGCGAACCGGGCGCAGCTCGTCGCGCAGCAGGAAATCGGTGTCGCGGAACGCCAGTCGGTAAGCGGGGTGCCGCGTTTGCGGCGTGTCCATCGGCGCGGACTCGGCAAAGTCCGCTTCCTGGTCGGCCGCATAGAACTTGCGGTCCTCTAGATTGCGGTCCGAATCCGTAGGTTCATGTCTGTCGCTCACGCGTCTCTCCCTGCGTTCCCTTCTGCCCCTAGGGCGTCACCTGACCGATGAAAAGCAGAGGGAGAGCGGTGGATGCCCCGCGAGGATTCGAACCTCGATTGACGGAGTCAGAGTCCGTAGTCTTACCATTAGACGACAGGGCAGTGAGGCGGCGCATCTAGATAGGCTTGCCCCCCTCGTCAAGCGGCGCGCGCACGCGCGAACTTGCCGCGGCAACCGGCTTTCGCTAGCCTGTGCGCAGGTTCCGCCTTCGGGCGCGTGATACGTTTGGAAAGTTACTGATACGATGGCGGATTTTCATCCGCCGGGCGAGCGGCGGAGTGCCGCGGGACGGCAGGCCGGCGAACAGCGTCCGGTCGCGTCCCAGCCGACCCACTCCGTGCCTGCCGGCGACAGCCAGCCGAACGGCGGTTCAGCGAGCTTTTCCTCGCGCGCTCCGCTCAAGCCCCGGCCGCGCCAAGCTTATGCGGCGATCGACCTGGGCACCAACAACTGCCGGCTGCTGATCGCCCGGCCCGCCGGAGAGAACTTCGTGGTCATCGACGCCTTCAGCCGCGTGGTCCGCCTGGGCGAGGGCCTCTCGCAGCGCGGCCGGCTCAGCGACGAGGCGATGGACCGCGCCGTGGGCGCTCTGCGCGTCTGCTCCGACAAGCTCCGCCGCCGCAACGTCCATCTCGCCCGCTCGGTCGCGACCGAAGCCTGTCGGCGGGCCAGCAACGGCGAGCAGTTCATCGACCGGGTGTGGCAGGAAACCGGCATCCGCCTCGACGTCATCTCGGCCCAGGAGGAAGCGCGCCTGGCCGTGCTCGGCTGCCACATCCTGCTCGAGGACGGCATCGGCCCCGCGGTCATCTTCGACATCGGCGGCGGCTCGACCGAGCTGGTCCTGATCGAGCCGGGCGCACCGGTCCCGCGCATTCTCGACTGGCAGAGCGTTCCCTGGGGCGTGGTCTCGCTGACCGAGAGCGCCGGCGGCCACGAAGGTGACGAAGCGGCCCGCCTCGCCCGCTATGCGGAGATGCGCCGCATCGTCGCCGACAGCTTCGCCGAATTCGCCGAGCGCATCGCGCCGCACCAGGAGCCTGGCTTGCGCCTGCTCGGGACCAGCGGGACCGTGACCACCCTGGCCAGCCTGCACCTCGACTTGCCGCAGTATGACCGCAAGGCGGTGGATGGGCTGATCGTGCCTTCCGCCTCGATGCGCGACATTGCGACCCGCCTGTCGTCGATGTCGCCCGAGCAGCGCCGCCAGCTGCCGTGCATCGGCCAGGAACGCGCCGATCTGGTCGTCGCGGGCTGCGCCATCCTCGAAGGGATTCTCGACATCTGGCCGGCATTCCGCCTCGGCGTCGCGGACCGCGGCATTCGCGAAGGCATCCTGCGCGGCCTGATGGCCGCCGATGCCGAAGGACTGGAGGCCCAGGCGGCGCTTCGCCGGCTCAAGCAGGCCAGCCAGTGAGCCGAGCCGGCAAAGATTCGGACCGCCGCGTCCGCACCGCGCGCGGCCGCACCGTCTCGTCCACCCGTTGGCTCGAGCGGCAGCTCAACGATCCTTACGTCAAGCAAGCCCGCGCCGAAGGCTATCGCAGCCGCGCCGCTTACAAGCTGATCGAGCTCGACGACCGCTTCGCCCTGCTCAAGGGCGTCCGGCGCGTGGTCGATCTCGGCATCGCTCCGGGCGGGTGGAGCCAGGTCGTGCGCAAGCGCGTGCCGGGCGCGGCAGTGGTCGGCATCGACCTGCTGGAGACAGAGCCGCTCGAAGGCGTGACCATCCTGCAGATGGACTTCATGGCCGACGAGGCGCCCGCGGCGCTCGAAGCCGCGCTGGACGGTGCGCCCGACCTCGTCCTCTCGGACATGGCCGCCAACACCGTCGGCCACAAGCAGACCGATCACTTGCGCACGATGGGCCTGGTGGAAGCCGCTGCGTATTTCGCGGTGGATGTTCTGGCCGAAGGCGGAGTGTTCGTGGCCAAAGTTCTGGCCGGCGGGACTGACGCCGACCTGCTGACGCTGCTCAAGAAGCACTTCCGCACCGTCAAGCACGCCAAACCACCCGCGAGCCGCAAGGGCTCGTCCGAGTGGTACGTCATCGCTCAAGGGTTCAAGGGACGGGCCTGACCCGCCCCTCGGGAAAACCGGCTCAGCTGTCGCCCGGCTGGGTCGCCGTGGGCGTATCTTCTTCCGGCTGCTCCTGAGCCACGGCGCCCGCAGCGGCCTGGCCGGCTTCTTCGGCCGGGCCGGCCACGCCGGTTTCCGCGCCTTCGCCGCCTTCGACCGCGGGATCTTCCGCCGGCACTTCCGGCAGCGGCGGTCCGCCACCGTTCTGGACCATGTACATGATCACGTTGGCGCGCTCTTCGGGGTTGCCCAGGCCGGCAAAACTCATCTTGGTGCCGGGGACCATGCCCTTGGGGCTGCGCAGCCAGTCGTCCATGATCTCATAGGTCCACTCGCCGCCGAAATTGGCGAGGTCGCTGGAATAGGCGAAGCCGGCCGCGTGACGGCCGATCGGCTGGCCCATGATGCCGTAAATGTTCGGGCCGATGCCGTTGGCGCCGCCCTGGTTGACCGTGTGGCACGAAACGCACTTGGCGAATGAAGCCTCGCCGCGAGCCGGATCGGCATTGGCGAGCAGCAGGGCCAGCGAAGGACCTTCGTCCCCGCCCTCTTCGACCACGCCTTCGATGGCATAGCCCATCGTTTCGGGCCGGTGCGGCTTGTCCGCGCCGAAGTACATGTCGCTCAGGATGGACAAGCCAAGAGCGACGATTCCGGCGAAGAGGGTCCAGCCGGCGATGGTGTTGAAGCGGTCGGTCATCGAAGGGTTTTCTGCCAGGTCTTCCGGTTTGGCAGCGCTCTAGTGACGAGGGGTGGCGGGCGCAAGTCCGATAGTCACTTGTCGCTCGCTTGCCGCCTCGTTACGCGCGGGCGCCCATGGACAGCTTCCCCGCCCCCGCGCTCGCCCTTGTCGACGAAATGCGCAGCGCTGCTGCCGCTGCCCCGGAACGCGCCGTCGCCTTCCAGGGCGCACCCGGCGCCAACTCGCATCGCGCCGCGCTCGAATGGGCCCCCAGTTCGCTGCCTTTGCCGTGCTTCGCGTTCGAAGACGCTCTCGATGCGGTGAGTTCGGGCGCCGCGGCCAGTGCCATCATCCCGATCGAAAATTCGCAGCACGGGCGCGTGGCGGATATCCATTTCCTGCTTCCCGGCAGCGGGCTGTCCATCATCGGGGAGCATTTCCTGCCGATCCGCCATGCGGTGATGGGGCTCACCAAAGGCCCGTTCACCGCGGCCTACAGCCACCCCCAGGCACTCGGCCAGTGCCGGCAATACTTGCGGGAACGCGGTATCGTGCCGATGGCCTATGCCGACACCGCCGGCGCCGCCGCGCTGGTCAAGGAACTGGGCGATCCGAACATCTGCGCGGTGGCCCCGGCGCTCGCTGCCGAGCTCTACGGGCTGGTCCTCGCCGAGAACGGTGTCGCCGACGCTGCGGACAACACCACTCGCTTCGTCGTTCTCGCCCGCGAGCCGCTCGATCCCGCCACTCTGGCCGGGGAGACGGCGATGACCACCTTCGTGTTCGAAGTGAAGAACATCCCGGCCGCGCTCTACAAGGCGTTGGGCGGGTTCGCCACGAACGGGGTCAACATGACCAAGCTGGAAAGCTACCAGCAGGGCGCCAGTTTCGCCGCCACGACGTTCTACGCCGACATTCTCGGCGCGCCCGGAGATCCGGCCATCGACCGCGCGCTCGAGGAACTGGCGTTCCATTCCAAGGAGCTGCGCATGCTCGGTTCCTACCGGCAGGCCCGGCCGCGCGGTTGACGCGCCGCGCTTGCCCCTCGCTCCCCGGCATGCGACCAACCCGGGCGTGACTACGGAGCGGGGGCCCAGCGCAGCGGCGAGCGAAACCGGCGGCTTTGCCCAGGCCTGGCAGAGCCTGCGAGCCGACGCCGATATCCAGTTCGCTCCGATCACGCCGCCCGAGCGCGCCGAGGCGCCCGGCTGGACCCGGGCATTCCTCGAGTTCCTGAGCGAGATCTTCGGTGCCGTGGGTAACGCTTTCCGCCTGATCGGGCAGCTGCTCGGGCTCTCGGGGCAGGTGCTGACATGGCTGGTGATCGGTCTCGGCCTCGCCATCCTCGCTTATCTCGTGTGGCGAGTGATGGAACCGCTACGCCATCGCCGCCGCGCGGGACCAGCGATCGCCCCCGAATGGCAGCCGCGCGCCGATGAAGCGCTCGCCTTGCTCGAAGACGCCGACCGGCTCGCGGCCGGCGGCCTTTATGACGAGGCCACTCACCTCCTGCTGAAGCGCAGCGTCGGCCAGATCGCTGAAGCGCGTCCCGGGCTGCTGGAGCCTTCCGCAACGGCGCGCGAAATTGCCGAACTGCGCGACTTGCCGCAACCTGCCCGCACTGCTTTCCGCACTATCGCCGAAAGAGTCGAACGCAGCCTGTTCGGCCTGCGCAGCCTCTCGGCCGACGATTGGCAGCAGGCCCGTGCCGCTTACGCCGAATTCGCGCTCGCCGTGCCCCGCGCATGAGCCGCGCCGCCTCCCCCTTCAGCCCGCGCGTGATGCTGGCCGTGCTGGCGATCGGCACCGCCGCCTTCCTGCTGCTGCTCTACGCGATCGGGGCGGGCTGGGACGGCAGCCGCGACCGCAACGGCGGCGCGCACGCGGCAGCGACGGGCCTCAACGGCTTTGCAGGCCTCGTCCACCTGCTCGAACAGCGCGGGCACGATGTCGCTCTGTCGCGCAGCGAGGCGCGGCTCAACGACGAAGGACTGCTCGTCCTGACGCCCCAGCACGGTGCAGATGGCGAGGCGCTGTCACGGATCATCGACAACCGTCGCTACCGCGGCCCGACATTGCTGATCCTGCCCAAGTGGCTGGCCATGCCTGCCGACCGGATTGGCGGACTGGACGCGCCTGCCGGCTGGGTCATGCTCGGGGGCGCCGTTCCCCCCGCCTGGCTGCAGGACGTCGAGGCGTTCGACGATGCGCGGCTGACCCTTGGCACGCGCGAAACCTGGACTGGCCTGGAACTTCGCGGCGGCTTTCCCGATCGCGAGCAAACCCTGTCGCTCGATGCCACGCGCGTGCTCCCGCTCGTGAGGGACGAACAAGGGGATGTCCTGGCGGGCTACCTCGCGGATAGCGGATCTTACCCCGGTCTCGCGGCCGCCGCGCGCCTGCCCGACAACGATCCCGACGAACTCGACACCGACTCGTCCCGCTGGCCACTGGTCGTGATCGCCGAACCCGATCTGGCCAACAATTACGGCATGGCGGACGCCAGCCGGGCCCTCGCCGCCGTCCGCATCGTCGAGGCGGCACTTCAGGGCGAGGGTATGCCCATCATCTTCGACCTCAGCGTTGCCGGTCTCGGGCGCAGCCAGAACCTCCTTACCCTCGCTTTCGAGCCCCCGTTCCTCGCGGCGACGCTATGCCTGATCCTTGCCGCCGCGGTGGTCGCATGGCGGGCGTTTCGCCGTTTCGGGCCGCCCGTGGCGGACGCGCCGGAAATCGCCATGGGCAAGCGCCAGCTGGCCCGCAACAGCGCTGCGCTCATCGCCCGTTCGAAGCGCCTGCACCTTCTCGGGCCGCCTTACGCGACGCTTCTCGCTGCTCGCATCGCCGGGTCGCTCGGGATCCGCGAAACCGACCCCTCGGCCCGGGACGTTGCCATCGCCGCTGCGCTCTCTTCACGCGGTATCGCCGCCGACTACCCCGCGCGCGCAGACGCTGTTCGAAATGCCCGCCACTCGGGCGAACTGCTGCGCGCCGCCGCCGCTCTCAAGGACATCGAAAGGACCGTTTCCCCATGACCCAGGCCCTCGAGGAGACCCGTAGCCTCGCCCAAGCGATCCGCGCGGAGATCGGCAAGGCGATCGTCGGTCAGGAGGAAACCGTCGATCACCTCCTGACCGCGCTTTTCGCCCAGGGCCATGTGCTGCTCGAAGGGCCGCCCGGCACTGCCAAGACTTTCCTCGCCCAATGCTTCGCTGCCGCCGCGGGGCTTGAGTTCGGCCGTATCCAGTTCACGCCGGACTTGCTGCCGGGCGACATCGTCGGGTCCAACTTGTTCAACTTCCAGACCAGCGAGTTCACGCTCACCCGCGGGCCGGTCTTCCGCGAGCTCTTGCTCGCCGACGAGATCAACCGAACGCCGCCCAAGACTCAGGCCGCGCTGCTCGAAGCCATGCAGGAACGGCGCGTCACGCTCGATGGGCAAACCCACGCCTTGCCCGATCGCTTCATGGTCGTCGCGACGCAAAACCCGATCGAGAGCCAGGGGGTCTATCCGCTGCCCGAAGCTCAGCTCGACCGCTTCCTGTTCAAGCTGCTCGTCGCTTATCCCAGTGCCGCGGAGGAAGCGGCGATCGTCCGCCGTTTCGGCGAGCGCAGCGGACCGCCGCGCCCGGCGGACTTCGCCATAGAAACCGTCGCCGACGCCGCAAGCATCGGCGCCGCCCAGGAAGCGATCAATGCCGTCGTCCTGGCCGACGAAGTCATCGGCTATACAGTCGCCCTGGTGCGCGCCACCCGCGAGAGCCGCGACATCGCGAGCGGCGCCAGCCCCCGCGCCGCCGTGCTCCTGGCCAATGCCTCCCGCGCCCGCGCTGCCCTGCATGGCCGCGACTACGTTCTGCCCGACGACGTCAAGGCGCTCGCGGTGCCCGTGCTGCGCCACCGCCTGCTGCTTTCTCCCGCTGCCGAAATAGAAGGCAAGCAAGTCGAAGACCTCGTCGCTGGCCTGGTCGAGCAGACCGAAGCGCCGAAATGAGCAGGCGCGCTTGCTCGTGTCTCACCGGGCGGGATCGGGATTGAAGTCCCCGATCGTCCCATCGGCCCGCGCGCTGGGCGTGCTGGCGTTGCTGGCGCCCGGCGCGGTCGTGGTCGCGGCGCTGGCGCCCGCAGCCTGGATCATCACTCCAGTGCTGGCTTTGGCGCTCCTGGCCGCCGTCGTGATCGATGGCCTGCTGGCTGCGCGCCTTGCCGAGCTCAAGCTTGGACACCCGGCAGACGCCGAGGTCGGTCAACCGTCGCGCCTCTCGCTCCATGCAGAACTGCGCGGGTGGACCGGCCGCGGCCGGCCCGAGGCCGCGCTGGGCTTTGATGAACGGCTAGGCAAGCGGGGGGCGACGACGTTCCTCCTCGCGCCTGATCCTTCCGCCGAGATCTGGAGCGGGGAAACCGAAATCGTGCCCACTCGCCGCGGCACCGGTTCGCTTCACGCGGTGTGGCTGCGCTGGCCCGGCCCGCTCGGCCTGGCGCACCGCCAGGCCTTTCGCCGCCTCGATCAGCAGGTTCGGGTCTGGCCCGACATTTCACCGGTGCGCTCGCCGACGCTCCAGGCCTTCCTGCGCGACGCGCAAGTCGGCCTCGTCGCGCGCCGCATCCGCGGCGAAGGCACTCAGTTCGAGGCCTTGAGCGAGTACGAGCCCGGCATGGATCGCCGTCATATCGACTGGAAGGCGAGCGCGCGCCACAGCCGCCTCTACGCCCGCGAGAACGAGGCTGAGCGCGACAACCAGATCGTCTTCGCGCTCGATTGCGGCCAGGCCATGTGTGAGCCGGTCGATGGCCTGCCGCGCATCGACCGCGCCATCTCCGCCGCCTTGTTGTCCGCCTATGTCGCGCTCAAGGGCGGGGACCGGGTGGCGCTGTTCGGGTTTGCCGACCGGCCCGAGCTGCTGACGCCGTTCGCCCTCGACGCCCGTCATTTCCACCGCCTGCAGGTCGCTGCCGCCGGGCTCGACTACACCTCGCGCGAGCCCAACTTCACCCTTGCTCTGGCGACGCTGACGGCCCGCCTGAAGCGCCGCTCGCTGATCGTGCTGTTCTCGGACTTCTCCGACACCACCTCGGCCGAACTGATGATCGAGAGCATCACGCGGCTCGTCCGCCACCACCTGGTGATCTTCGTCACGATGGAAGATGCCGAGCTCAGCGAACTCACCGATGCCGAGCCCGCACAAGTGGGCGATCTCGCCAGCGCCGTTGCCGCCGACGCCCTCGTCCGGCAGCGCGCCCTGGTGTTGCAGCGCCTGCGCCGCCTCGGCGTCGACGTGATCGAAGCCCCTTGGCAGGCGATCGGCTACCGCCTCATCGACCGCTACCTCGCGGTCAAACGCGCCGAGGCGGTGGGTTGATGGCGCTCCCCTTCTTCCGCAAGGCGACAATCGCACCGCCCGCCGACATCGAAACCGCCTCGCTGCGCTCCGACCGCTTCCGCCTGGAACGCGAAAGCGATTGGCGGCGGCTCGAAGCGATCGTCACTGCGCTCGAAAAGAACCGCCCGCGCCGCATTTCGGACGAAGACCTGCTCGCTTTGCCGGTGCTCTATCGGAAAACTGCCTCCAGCTTGGCCGTGGCCCGCGAAATTTCGCTCGATGCTGCGACACTGGCTTACCTCGAAGCACTGGTTCGACGTGCTTGGTTCCAGGTTTACGGCCCGAACACTGCGTTCAGCGGCTGGATCAAGCGCTTCATTTGCACCGATTGGAGCGTTTCCGTGCGCGGAATCTGGCTTGAGCTGTGCATCGCCTTCGCCGTGATGGTCGCCGGAACCCTCGTCGGCTGGCTCCTCGTCGCCCGCGACAGCGACTGGTTTTACGCCCTCGTCCCCGGCGAATTCGCCGATGCCCGCAGCCCCGGCGCGAGCCGCGAAGCGCTCGCCCAAACCCTCGCCGGCGAGAGCAGCGGCGAGGGTTTGACCGCCTTCGCCGCCTTCCTTTTTTCGAATAACACCGGCGTCGCGATCCTCGCTTTCGCCCTCGGTTTCGCCTTCGGAATCCCGACGATTCTGCTGCTGGTCCACAACATGGCGATGCTCGGCGCGATGCTCTGGCTGTTCGTCGGCGCCGGCCTCGGCTGGGAGTTCGCCGCCTGGCTTTCCGTCCACGGCACGACCGAACTCCTCGCCATCCTCCTGGCCGGAGCGGCCGGTCTTCATATCGGCCGATCGATGGCCCTGCCCGGCGACCGCTCCGTCCTCGCCGCTGCCGCCCAAAGCGGTCGACGCGCCGCGCAAGTCATGGCCGGCGTGGTCCTGATGCTGGCCATCGCCGGCTTGCTCGAAGGCTACGCCCGCCAGCTCGTCCACACCCCCCTCGCACGCGCGGCGATCGGGGGAACGATGCTCGCGTTCTGGGCGGCCTGGTTCACGCTGATGGGCCGCAATCGCGCGGGGTCCCGCCCATGACGGCGACCGCCACCTTGCGCCGAAGTACAGATCGCCGACGCGAACTCGTTACGCCAGAAGGCCTGTCACTGCCGCTGACGCTCGCCAGCCGCGGCGCCCGCGCCGGCGCACTACTGCTCGACCTCGCGATCGTCTTCGGCTCGCTCCTCGTCCTGATCATCGTCCTGATCAGCGCCGGGATCGGTATTGGTGTACCCGAAATGCAGAACGCCGATGCTGGGCTCGAGCTCGTGATGGTGCTGCTAATCCTGGTCGTGTTCCTGTCGCGTTACGGCTATTTTCTCTATTTCGAGCTCGGCCCGCGCGGCGCTACTCCCGGCAAACGCGCTCTCGGAATCCGGGTCGCAGCACGAGGCGGGGGGCGGCTTACTGCCGAGGCCGTCATTGCCCGCAACCTGCTCCGCGATGTCGAAGTGTTCCTGCCGACCGGGTTCTTGCTGTCCGGGATGGGCGGAGACCTTGGCCCAACGAGCGGAGCCGCTGCCGTATGGCTCGCGATCTTCGTGCTGTTCCCGTTCTTCAACAAGGACAACTTGCGGGCAGGTGATCTCGTGGCTGGCACATGGGTGGTCGAAGCCGAGCGCCGGGGCTTGCCCGAAGCCATGACGGTTGGCGAGGAACCCGCCGGCGCTTATGCCTTCGGCGAAGCGGAGCTGTCGATCTATGGCGAGCACGAACTGCAAGTGCTCGAGGACGTCCTGCGCCGCGGTACGCCCGAAGCACAGCGTCAGGTGCTCGAAGCGATTTGCCGCAAGATCGGCTGGCACGCCGGAGAGGGTGACGACCGCGCCTTTCTCGAAGCGTTCTATACTGCGCTGCGCGCCCGCCTCGAGCGGGACATGCGCTTCGGCAAGCGCAAGAAAAGCAAATTCGACGGCTGATTGCTGATCCGGGTAAGCTATCCAACGTAAACTATGATGCCGAACCGCTCACACTCGCTGGCCGCCGCCTCATCGTGACAAAGTTGCGCCCTGCCACGATCGCCGACGCTGAGCCGCTCGCCCAACTCGGCACCGACAGCTTCGTTGCCTCTTTCGGTCACCTCTATAGCACCGAGGATCTCGCCGCCTTCCTGGACGAACACCGGACCCCGGCGAGATATCGCGCGCATCTCACCGCCCCTCCGTCGCTAATCCAAGTTGCCGAAGCTGACGGCCGCTTGGCCGCATACTGTCTCATCGTGCGCGGGCATGGCTTCACGGAACGCCCCGAGCCCCGCCCCGAACGTCCGGTCTTCATCAGCCAGCTCTACTGCGCCCCGGACATGACCGGACGCGGCTACGGGGCTGCGCTGCTCGAGTGGGCCGTCGCCGAAGCGCGCGCCTGGCGAGCTGACGCCGTGCAGCTTTCGGTATTCAGCGGAAACCATGGTGCCCAACGCTTCTACCGCCGCCACGGCTTCGACCACGTGGCCGACATCGATTTCTGGGTCGGCAAGCACCGCGATCACGAGTTCCTCTACGAGCTCTCCCTTCGATCGAACGAGGGTCGCTGCCCCAAAAGCTGACGCAACGTTGCTACACCGCATTGAACGGGTTGCACATTCCTCAGCTGAGGCGACGGAACGTGAAGACGTGCCAACGTGGCCCGCGGGGAGAGGAAGCGAAGGGAGTGGCATGCGTTACTTGATCATCGGAGCAGGTGTGGTGGCATTGGCCGCCGGCGTTTCCGCGCAAGAGAACGGTTCGAACTGGATGTACTTCGAGCCCGAAGACGGCCCGATGCAGGCGGGTGTCGTCAACGCCAAAGGCGAACAGCTCATCCTCAAATGCGACAAACCCGGCAAGAAGTCAGTGTACGCCGTTGTCGTGACTCCTGACAGGCTGGTTCCTCCCTCGCGTGACCCATTCGTCTTGCCAACCGAAGTGCGGTTCGACGAGAACCCGCCAATGGATGATCGCTGGCGGTATTATGATCAGTCCGCGGTCGCGATCGACATGCGCGGACAGCAAGCGCTCACTCGCTTTATGGGTGGCCTGCCGAGCGCTTCTAAGCTTCGCGTAAGAATGAGCGTAGAACGAGGGCGAACGGTCGAGGTGAACTTCGACGTGGGCGGCGCGGGCGAGGCTATCAAGCGGGTTTACGAAAGCTGCCAGGACGACGCACCGATCAGCTGATAAGAATTTACCGGCTGCTGGATACGGACCCTCCGCTCACTGGTGATGGCAAGTTGATAGTACCCTAGCGCGAAGCGTTCGCGACGTTCGAAATATGTAGCGAAGCTTGCTCGGGCGTTCCGGCGGATCCCGGGCGGCAGGCCATTCGGTTCGCTTCCATTCAGATTGAGTGCGCTAAGGTATCTCGCTCGAACACCACGACCGCGACTTCGGATCGCAATTCGCGCTGTGAGACTGGATGTTCGGGACTCTCTGTGTGCCGCAGCGCCGGTAAAGCTGGAACTTAGCATCCGACGCGAAGAGACTGAACGAATGCAGACCGTGGCCGGGCTCTACTTTGAGCCGTTCGGAGACCCCTAAACCGTGGTGCAGCGACAGCGTGCATCCGGCGGCGCCGTTCGCCGGGAAGCACTCCAATCGCGATAACTGCCATTTTCCAGCCGCTTGCAAAGCTGCTAGGGGGCGCTGCATGGACCATTTCGGAAGCCATGCCACGCCAGCTCCCTGCGCGAGCGGTCACCACAATCTTAGGGTAAGGTGGGCTCGATGAACGCAATTCGCCCCTGGCGCACCATTCACCGGCGGACGAGCCGCCAGATCATGGTCGGCAACGTCCCGGTTGGTGGGGATGCGCCGATCACGGTCCAGACTATGACCAACACCGCCACATCCGACGCCGCGGCGACGATCGAGCAAATCCGGCGCTGCGAAGAGGCCGGCGCGGACATTGTCCGCGTTTCTTGCCCGGACGTCGAAAGCACCGCCGCGCTCGGTCAGATCGTTCGCGCCGCGCGAGTGCCGATCGTGGCCGACATCCACTTCCACTACAAGCGGGCGCTCGAAGCTGCCGACGCTGGTGCCGCGTGCCTGCGCATCAACCCTGGCAATATCGGCAGTTCCGAGCGGGTGGCGGAGGTGGTCCGCGCCGCCAAAGCCAACGGCTGCGCGATCCGCATCGGCGTCAACGCCGGTAGCCTGGAGAAGGACCTGCTCGAGAAATACGCCGAGCCGTGCCCGGAGGCTCTGGTCGAGAGTGCACTCGACCACATCAAGCTGCTTCAGGACCACGACTTCCACGAATACAAAGTGGCAGTTAAGGCAAGCGACGTGTTCCTTGCCGTGGCGGCTTACATGGGCTTGGCTGAGGCGGTCGACTGTCCACTTCACCTCGGCATCACCGAAGCCGGCGGACTGATCGGGGGCACGGTCAAAAGCTCGATCGGCATGGGCAATCTGCTATGGGCCGGCATCGGCGACACGATCCGGGTCAGCCTTTCGGCCGAACCGGAGGAAGAGGTTCGAGTCGGCTTCGAGATCCTGAAAGCTCTTGGCCTGCGCACCCGCGGCGTCCGCGTGGTCTCTTGCCCGAGTTGCGCACGGCAGGGTTTCGACGTGATCCGTACCGTGCAGGCGCTCGAGGAGCGCTTGCAGCACATCAAAACGCCGCTCTCGCTGTCGGTGCTCGGCTGCGTGGTCAACGGTCCCGGTGAAGCGCGCGAGACAGATATCGGCATTACGGGCGGCGGCGCCGGCAAGCACATGGTCTATCTTTCGGGGGTCACCGACCACCACGTCGAAAGTGAGCGTATGCTCGACCACATCGTCGCGCTGGTCGAATCCAAGGCAGCTGAACTGGAAGCCGCGGACGCGCTACCCGCCGTGGCCGCCGAGTAAGGCTTTACCCGCATTTAAGGCCGCGAGAGTAAGCAGCTGCGATGAAGTTCGCCCCCGTTCTTCTCGTGGCCGTCGGTATAGTCGGGATAGTTGCCTGGCTGGCGCCGCAGCTACCCTCGCCGCTGTCTACCGCCTCGCGAGGCAGCGCGCCGGACGATCCACAGCTTGCCGTCCTCCACAATGAGCATCGCGGAGCGGGACAGGTGATCCTGACCCGTGCCCCGAACGGACACTTTTATGCCGACGTCTCCATGGGACGCGGCGCCTCTGCGAACATGCTCGTCGACACGGGTGCTAGCGTGGTGGCGCTAACGGCCGACGATGCGAGAGCACTTGGCGTGAATTGGCGCGCCAACGATGTCCAGGTTGTCGCCAAGGGGGCGAGTGGGGACGTTTACGGTGTGCGCACCCGCCTCGATCGCATGGCGGTGGGCGAGAACGAAGTGCGGGATGTCGATGCCATTGTCATTCCGGAAGGCTTACCCCACTCACTGCTCGGACAATCCTTTCTTTCAAAAGTCGGCTGAATCGAAGTGCGTCAGGACGCGATGGTTCTGAATGGCGGTTGGCAGAGGCGCCCTGTTAAGCCGATGGCTAGACACGGCACGCTAGCAAGAGGCATGATCGGGTTCATGGACAGGCGCAGGTTCATCGGCGCAGCAGCTGCGGCCGCGGGAACGTTGGCGGCCCCGGCGCGAGTCTTTGCTCAGCCGAGCGGGCTCGACGGCCGCTCCGCCACAATACTTGAGATCGCCCGGCGCGAAGTAGCCCGGGCCGGCGATGTGCTATGGCGCCGGGACGTGGCCGGTATCGCGGACTTTAGCGCCCACTCCGCTCTGCCTCGCTTTCACTTCGCGAATCTGGAGAGCGGCACGGTCACGTCGTTCCGTGTTGCCCATGGTACCGGATCCGATCCGGAGCACGACGGCTTCCTCAAGTGGTTCTCGAACGTGCCGGGTTCCAACGCCACCAGCCGCGGCGCTTATGTCACTTGGGAATGGTACACTGGCCGTTATGGCACTTCGGTTCGGCTCGGCGGGCTTGATCCGGACAACTCCAACGCGCTCGAACGGCTGATTGTCATGCATGCGGCGGAGTACGCGCGGCCGGAGCACGTTGACCGTTGGGGCCGCCTCGGCCGTTCGAACGGCTGCTTCGCTTTCGCACCTGACGATTTCCTCACGGTTCTGGCGCAGCTTTCCGGCGGGCGCCTGCTCTTCGCCGACCGCCTCAACCTTACTTGAACCCGCCTGGTCGCGGGAACCCTGTCGCAAGTTGTTGGTAATCAGCCGAGCGAGCGGACCGACGAAATGCCCGGCCGCTTCCACAGGGAGTAACCGTTCTGTCACAGATGCCGCTTTATCGCCGCTCCGCCATTGCCGCGGGCGTGGCAGCCCTTGCCTTTGCCTCGACGCTTGCGGCGCAAGACACACGAGTCCGCATCGGCGTCGGCGCACAAATCTATCCCAGCTATCCAGGTTCGGACGATTTCGACGTCGGCCCGATGTTCGATATCGATCGCGCCCGAGGGGATACGCCGTTCGAGTTCGAGGCGGCGGACGAAAGCTTCGGCTTTCCCGTGATCCGCGCGGGCGGCTTCGAACTCGGACCGGCCGTCAATCTTGAAGGATCCCGCAAAGCCAAAGACATCGGCGCGGACCTGCCGAAAGTGAAGTTCAGCGTCGAACCTGGCGCATTCGCCTCTTACAATTTGTCGGACAGCTTCCGCGTTCGCGGCGAACTCCGCAAGGGTGTGACCGGGCATAAGGGTTGGATCGGAACGGCGGGCGCCGATTTTGTGGTGCGCGACCGCGACGAATGGCTGTTCGCGCTCGGGCCGCGGATAACATGGAGCAACAACCGCTATCAGGACGCCTGGTTCGGCATCTCTACTGCCGACGCACTGGCAACCGGCTTGCCGGCCTACGACCCAGGCAGCGGAATCCAGGCCGTGGGCGCCACGGCTTCGTTCGAGACGCAGTTTAATGAGCAGTGGGGCATCGCCACTTACGCGAAATATGATCGGCTCGTGGGTGACGCGGCAGACTCACCGCTCGTCACCCAACTAGGATCCCGCGACCAATTCTCCGGCGGCCTGTCCCTCAGCTACACGTTCCACCGCCGCGCGCGCTGAGCGAGGGCCGCAGCGCGCCCAGCCCACGAATGACTAGTCTCCCAATCCGCCGTAAATGCCAATCCGGACCGCGTCCGAAGTGGACTGAGCGGCTAGCCGCGTCATCATGTTGGCTCGGTGGATCTCGACGGTTCGCGGGCTCAGACCCAGCCGCTTCGCCATTTCCTTGTTCGATTCCCCTTCGAGCAGCCCCTCAAGCACGTCGCGCTCGCGCGGGGTAAGGGTGGCAATCAGCTGGCGGGCCTCGGCCTTACGCCGCTCAACTCTGGCGAATTTTTCGCCATGGCGGCGCAGACGATCGACTGACCGGTCCAGCGCCTCGGGCGAAAACGGCCAATCCAGATAGTCGAGGGCCCCCGACAACATAGCGCTGACGATCTTCTGGGACGACGGATTCTCGGAATAGAAGGCGACGGGGAGGTAGCCATTCTGCGCGCGTATGACTTCTAACGATTCCTCTGCATCGCCTGCCTCGTGATCGGCGATCAGCAAGGTTCCATGAGTCGGAGCACGGCTGACAAGTTCGTCGACGCTTTCATAGATTTCGGCATGTATGGAACGGGCATAGAGTTCTCGAGCGATCTTCGCGCGCCGCGCGCCATCCGGATCGACCACGTGAACATAGTGACGTACGACCACTGCTATCTCCTTACAGTGCCGCTTGCGGGCACCTTGTGCGACCACTCCCCCCGGTATCTTCGCTTCTAGTTGTTTTTACCTAAGGGCATGTACTGATAACATACGGGCATCCACGTAGTCCGCGTCACGAGACCTGAGATGCGCCTCCGACTGAGGGTATGAGCGAAACCCTGTTGCATCAATGACTTGGGCGGCCCGCCGGTGCTAAAGTTCCCAGGTCGCACGAAAGCCGGCGCGGCAATCTCCTGAACAGAGAGATTGCCGCGCCGGCCAGAATTAACCCAAACTCTTAATCTGAAGGCGCGGATCAGTTCTCCAGCGTCATCCGCACGAAGTCCACCGTTTGCCGAGTTGCGGCAGCGAACTCGGTCTCGGTGGCCTTGAAGGCACCGAAGTGGGCGAACTGGTCGGGCGTCATGCCGTCGAACTCATAAGCGGCACGGAAGCTTGGCAGCTTCAGGAGTTTCTCGATGCTCGCCTTATTCGGCTCGCGATCGATCGCGTTCGCTTCGAATTCCTCCAAGCCGGCGGTCATCAGTCCAGCGATGTAGCTCGGCGGGCAGGTGTAGACCATGTCACTGCCGGCGAAGTCCTGGATGTGGCGGCTCACGGTCTTGCCGGTGCGGTCGTCCTTTTCGACGCGCATCGAGCACTGCAGCATCTTCGACGGATGGCCCACGCTCTTTCCGTAGTGGTAGGCGCGTTTGAGCACGGCTTCCTCGCCATCCCGGATCTCGGGCAGGCTGAGCTCGATGCCGCGGGCTTTGGCTTCGACCTTCCAGTCGCTGAGTTCGCCGAGGCGCGCCGACATGTGGGTGATGACGGAGCGCCACTTCGACAGGTCCACGCCTGCCGCTTTGGCGCGGTAGAGGCCAGCGCTGACCGCGGCCATGCAGCGCATGTACTGCGGCACGGTGAAGCTGGTGGTGTTGTTGGTGCTGATGCCGCGCGCGGTCAACTCCTCGAGCACCTCGTAGCCTTCCTTCGAGCCGGGCAGCTTGACCATCACGTTC
>CAYTPY010000002.1:0-72713 GCA_964439725.1 uncultured Erythrobacter sp.
GCTCGCCCAGGATCGTGCGGCTGTCGATGCGGCTCGTCACGTGGAAGCTGATCCGAGTGGGCAGGTTGGCCTTGATGACGCCGGTGATGACGTCGACCGAGGGGCGCTGCGTCGCCATGATCAGGTGGATGCCCGCAGCGCGGCTCTTCTGGCTGAGCCGCTGGATCAGCACTTCGATCTCCTTGCCGACCGTCACCATCAGGTCGGCCAGTTCGTCGACGATCAGCACGATCTGCGGCAGCACCGCGTAATCGAGCTGCTCTTCCTCGACCAGTTCCTCGCCGGTTTCGGGATCGAACCCGGTCTGGACACGGCGGCCGAGCGGCTTGCCCTTGGCGATCGCGGCTTTCACCTTGTCGTTGAAGCCGTTGATGTTGCGTACGCCGATGTCGCTCATCATCCGATAGCGGCGCTCCATCTCCTCGACCGCCCACTTCAGCGCGCGCACCGACTTCGCCGGTTCGGTCACCACCGGGCTCAGCAGGTGCGGAATGTCGTCGTAGGTCTTGAGCTCCAGGATCTTGGGATCGATCAGGATCAGCCGGCACTGCGCCGGTGTGAAGCGGTAGAGCAGCGAGAGCAGGATCGTGTTGAGCCCGACCGACTTGCCCGATCCCGTGGTTCCCGCGACCAGCAAGTGCGGCATCGCCGCGAGATCGGCCACGACCGGCTCGCCGGCGATGTCCTTGCCCAGGATGATCGGCAGGTTGCCCTTGCTGTCGTCGAAAGCCTCGCACGCGGCCAGTTCCTTGAAGCTGACCATCTGGCGCACCGCGTTGGGCAGCTCGATACCCATCACGGTCTTGCCCGGAATCGGGCTCACGCGCGCCGAAATCGCGCTCATGTTGCGGGCGATGTCCTCAGCCAGCCCGATCACCCGGCTGGCCTTGATCCCGGGCGCCGGCTCGAGCTCGTACATCGTCACGACAGGGCCGGTCCGGACCGCGGTGATCTCGCCCTTGACGTTGAAATCGTCGAGCACGTTCTCGAGCAGCCGGGCGTTGCGCTCCAGCGCCAACTTGTCGAGCTTCTGGCCTTTGTCCGGCGGCGGATCGGTCAGCAGCTCCAGGCCCGGCAGCGCGTAGCTGTCGAACAGGTCCTTCTGCTGCGGCTTCCCGGACAGCTTGGCCGGGCGCGGCGGCTGCCGCGTGTCGGCGATCTCGGGCGGCTTGCGCGCCGGCGCGTCGTCGGCTTCCTCGACCGGCGCCGCGCGTTCGGCGCGCTTGGCCCGGCTTGCTCTCGGCACGGCCTCGTCGAGCTCCCGCCCCGACGACTTGCGCCGCAGCCAATCGGGCAGCGTCATCAACCGCGCCCAGTCGAAGGCGAATACCCGGCCTGCCAGGACGCAGCCGGCGATCACGCAAAGCAGCCAGGCTCCGGCCATGGACCAGAACTGCGCCGCTTCGGGCACGCGGCCGGCCAGGGCCCGAATGCCGCCGGCGCCGAGAAGCCCGACGATCCCGCCGAGCGAGGCGGGCAGGCTGCCGACGTCTTTCGCCGCCAGGGTCAGCGCGGTGCCCAGCAGCGCCATCGCCAGCAGCAGCATGCCCAGGGTTCCCCACCAGCGGCGGCCGTGCGGCGTCTCTTCCTCGTCCGCATCGCGCCACAGCTTGCGCGCCGTCGCATAGAGCGCGGGCAGCAGCAGAACCGACACCACGCCGAAGAAGAACAGCGCCCGCTCGGCTACCCAGGCGCCCGGGCGCCCCATCCAGTTGGCGACGGGCCCGCCCGCCGCCGTCGATGCCGACGGGTCGGTCTGGGTGTAGGATATCAGCGCCAGGGCCAGGAACACCGTGCCCACTCCCAGCACGCCCGCGCCCACCAGCTGCATGGCGCGCGCCAGCGATCGCCGGAAAGCGGCGCGCCAGTCGGCCGGCTGCACCCCTCGGTCGGAGCGCCGGATCGCGCGTGAAGCCATCGTTGTTCCCCTTACGTCCGCGGCGCTATCATCCTCTTCGCCGGACTCGCCGTCAATAATCGCTTTTTGTTCTCGTGTCAGGACAGGCCGTCGATGGCCGCCCAGCGCGGCCAGCCGAGCTCGGCCGCCCGCGCCGCGTTCATCCCGCCCAGCGCGATCACCGGCGCTTCGGCCCGCGCCGCCAGCGCCAGGAACCGCTCCTTGCCCAGCCCGGCCGCTCCCGGATGCGAGCGCGTCGCGAACACCGGCGAGAGGAACATCGCGTCCACTTCGGCCCGGTTTGCAGCGTCGATTTCCGCTTCGTCGTGCACCGTCGCCAAACGCAGCCCGTTTTCGCCCGATTTATGCAGCGAATCGACGGATCCATAGGCCCCATCCGCCCCCCATTCGCGTGCCATCGCGCTCTTTCCGGCCAGAATCACCAGATGGCGGCGGGTTCGGCACCGTTTTGCCAGCTCCTCGAAGCGGGTTCGCCGCTGCTCGGGGTCGAGATGATAGTGCCTGAACACCAAACCGGAGTGTTCAGGCAGCCGATCAAGCGCTTCATTGACACCTGAATCGTTGCGCTCGTCGGAGAGCAGCCACAGGTTCGGCAGAGGCTGGCGCGAGGACATCCGCCCGCTATAGCCCAGCCAATGGAAAGTGCAGCCGCCCTACTGGCCGGTCTCGAAGACCGCATCGCCCACGCCTGCCGCCTCGCCCGCCGCGAGCGCGCCGAGGTCACTCTCGTCGCCGTCAGCAAGACCCATCCGACCGAAGCCGTAGCCCCGCTGATCGAGGCCGGCTGCCGCGTCTTCGGCGAAAACCGTGTCCAGGAAGCCCAGACCAAATGGCCCGCGCTGCGCGAGCGCTATCCCGATGTGCACCTCCATCTCGTCGGCCGGCTGCAGTCGAACAAGGCCGACGAGGCGGTGGCGCTGTTCGACGCGGTCCATTCGCTGGACCGGCCCAGCCTCGTCTCTGCCCTCGCCAGGGCGATGGACAAGGCCGGCCGGCAAGTGCCGTGCTTCGTCCAGGTCAACATCGGGGCTGAAGATCAGAAAGGCGGCGTCGCGATCGCGGACCTGCCCGCCCTGCTGGACCAGGCCCGTGCCGCGGATATCCCGCTCGCCGGCCTGATGTGCGTCCCTCCGCTCGGCATCGAACCGGCGCCGTTCTTCGCCCTGCTCGACAAGCTGGCCCGCGAAAACGGCCTCGAAGGCCGCAGCATGGGCATGAGCGGAGACTTCGAAACCGCGATCATGCTCGGCGCCACCCACATCCGCGTCGGAACGGCGCTGTTCGGAGCCCGCGACTAACCGGTCAGGCGCGGGCTTCTTCGACCCCCGGGCTGTTGTGGCGAAGGGCGGTCAGCGCGGTTTCGACGATGTCCGGCGCGTTGAGCCTGGCCTCGTCGTACTGCCGCTCGGGAGCGTCCTGGTCCTGGAACCGGTCCGGCAAGCGCATCGTGCGTATGCGCAGGCCCGCATCGGTCAGCCCCTCGTCGCTGGCGAGAGTCAGGACATGCGCCCCGAGGCCGCCGATGCTGCCCTCTTCGATCGTGATCACCACTTCGTGCGTGGTCATCAACCGGCGGATAAGCTCGGTATCGAGCGGCTTCACGAACCGCAGGTCCGCGACCGTGGTCGACAGCCCGCGCGCTTCGAGCTGGTCCGCCGCTTTCAGAGCTTCGCCGAGGCGCGTGCCCAGCGAAAGCAGAGCGATCTTCGTGCCCTGGCGCACGATCCGGCCCTTGCCGATCTCGAGCCGCTCGGGCGTTTTGGGCAACGCGACGCCGACCCCGTTCCCCCGCGGGTAACGGAAGGCGATCGGCCCGTCGTCGTAGAGGGCGGCGGTGTGGACCATGTGGACGAGCTCGGCCTCGTCGGCCGCGGCCATCACGATCATGTTGGGCAGCGTGGCAAGGTAGGTCACGTCGAAGCTGCCCGCGTGCGTCGCGCCATCGGCGCCGACGAGTCCCGCCCGGTCGATGGCGAAGCGCACCGGCAGGTTCTGGATCGCCACGTCGTGCACGATCTGGTCGTAAGCGCGTTGCAGGAACGTCGAATAGATCGCGCAGAACGGCCGCATCCCCTGGGCCGCGAGTCCAGCGGCAAAGGTGACCGCGTGCTGCTCGGCGATCCCGACATCGAAGCTTCGGTCGGGGAACTTCGCCGCGAACTTGTCGAGGCCGGTGCCGCTGGGCATGGCCGCGGTGATGGCGCAGATCGTGCCGTCGCGCTCGGCCTCGGCCGTCAGCGCCTTCGCGAACACGCTGGTATAGCTCGGCGGGCCCGACGCGCCTTTGGCTTGCTCGCCGGTCACGACATTGAACTTCTGGACGCCGTGATACTTGTCGGCGCTGTTTTCCGCGGGTGCGTAACCTTTGCCCTTCTGCGTCACGACATGGACCAGGCACGGCCCCTCCGCCGCATCGCGTACGTTTTCGAGAACCGGGACGAGCTGGTCGAGGTCGTGACCGTCGATCGGCCCGACGTAATAGAAGCCCAGCTCTTCGAACAGGGTGCCACCCATCGCCATGCCGCGGGCGTACTCGTCGGTCTTGCGGGCCGCGCGGTGGAGCGGATCGGGCAATTTGCGGGCCAGGCGCCGGGCGAGCTCGCGCAGGCCGAGGAATTGGCCTGAGCTGACCAGCCGGGCGAGATAGCCCGAAAGCCCGCCCACCGGCGGCGCGATCGACATGTCGTTGTCATTCAGGATGACGACGAGCCGATTCCCCGCCGCCTCGGCGTTGTTCATCGCCTCGTAGGCCATGCCCGCGCTCATCGCGCCGTCGCCGATGACCGCGATCGCCTTGCCCGGTGCGCCCGACAGCTTGCTGGCGACCGCGAAGCCGAGACCGGCCGAAATCGACGTCGACGAGTGCGCCGCGCCGAACGGATCGTATTCGCTCTCGCTGCGCTTGGTGAAGCCGGAAAGCCCGCCTGGCTGGCGGAGGCTGCGAATCCTGTCGCGGCGCCCGGTGATGATCTTGTGCGGATAGGCCTGGTGGCCGACGTCCCAGATCAGCCGATCGGTCGGCGTGTCGAAGACATAGTGGATCGCCACTGTGAGCTCGACCACTCCGAGCCCCGAGCCAAGGTGGCCGCCGGTGCTGCCGACCGCGTCGATCATCTCGGCGCGCAGTTCGTCTGCAAGCTGGCGCAAGTCCTTGCGCTCCAGCTTTCGAAGCTCGTCCGGGGTGCCGACCGCATCGAGCAGCGGGGTTTCAGGCCGCGAAGTCATCGGTCGCGCTTACACTCGCGATCCCGGCCTGTCGATGAACGGCTTACCATGTTTCGCTCAGGAACCATGAGAGGGCTGCACGGCGAGAAGGCTAGACGGCGCATTCCTCGCAAATGCCGCGAAGCTCGACGAGCGGCCGCACATCGGAGAAACCGGCACTCTCGCCGGCCTGGCGAAGCGCACCGGTCAGACTATCGTCGTCGAAGTGCGTGGCTTGCCCGCAATCGTCACAGATCAGGAAGATGCAGTCGTGGCGGCATCCCGGGTGGGTATTGGCCAGATAGGCGTTCGCGCTCTCGACCCGGTTGGCGAGGTTGGTGCGGACGAAGAGGTCGAGAATGCGGTAAACGCTGTTCGCCGCGACGCGCTTGCCGCGCCGGTTGCCGACCGTTTCAGCGATGTCGTAGGCAGACGCCGGACGCTCTTGCGCCGCCAGCGCCTCGAACACGTCGGCGCGCATCGTCGTCCATTGCTCACCGGCGGCGGTGAGGACCCTTGCCGCTTCTTCGATCAGGCTTTCGCCCGAATGCTCGCGATGTGCATGCCCGTCCATGAACGCGATATAGGAACTTGGGCCTGCGGCGGCAATCAGCCGGCCCGGAACACCGGGCTGTAGAGCGATGGGAACATGGTCTTGAGAGCCGCCACCTTCGGTGCGTCCCACCGCTTGATGTAGGGATGATTCGGGTTCTTCTTGGCGAAGTCCTGATGGTACTCCTCCGCCGGATAGAACGTCTTGGCGTTCTCGATTCCCGCCACGATCGGCTTGTCCCAGACCCCGCTCGAGCGCATCTGCCGCAAGTAGGCCGTCGCCACTTGGCGCTGCTCTGCATTCACCGGAATGATGGCGGCGCGGTAGTGCGCCCCGACGTCGGGGCCTTGCCGGTTCTTCAGCGTCGGATCGGCAATCACCGAGAACAGCACCCGCAGCAACTGGTCATAACGAACGACCGACGGGTCATAGGTGACCTTCACCGCCTCTGCGTGGTCGGTCACGCCCGACGAAACCAGGTCGTACTTGGCGCTCGCGGCGGTCCCGCCGTGATAACCCGAAATCGCGCTGGTCACGCCCTTGGTGTGGCTGAACACCGCTTCGACGCCCCAGAAACATCCGCCGGCGAAGATCGCGGTCTTGAGACCGCCACTTTCCTTGGCCGTGCGCTGCGCCGCCGGCGCATCGAAAAAGCTCTCGGCGGCAACGGCGGGCGAGCAGGCCGCCAGCGCCAGAGCGCCCGCAGCCAGTATCGCCCGGATCCGGCTCACAGCGTTTGCGAAAAGAGGTAGCCGCCGATTCCCAGCGCGGTCACGCCGAAGCCGAGAAAGAAAGAGCGGAAGAGATCGGGTGCGAAAAGGCCCATGAGTCGTGTCCGAAGTTCTGACGTTGTTGTCCATCGGCCCTATCCTGCTCAGCTTTGAGAGACTCTGAATGGCTCCGTTGGGAACCATTCATATAGGGACCGACGCTGCCGCGCCAAGGAGCGCTAGTGGCGAAAGTGGCGCATGCCGGTGAACACCATCGCGATCCCTGCTTCGTTCGCCCGAGCGATGACTTCATCGTCACGCACCGAGCCGCCCGGTTGGATGACGGCCGTAGCGCCTGCCTCGATCGCGGCATCGAGCCCATCTGCGAACGGCAGGAACGCATCCGATGCCATCGCGCTGCCTACAGTCCGCGGGGCGTCCCAGCCCGCCGCTTCCGCGGCCTCGCGCGCCCGGATCGCGGCGATACGGGCGGAATCGCGGCGGTTCATCTGCCCGGCGCCTACACCGGCGGTAGCGCCATCTTTGGCAAAGACGATGGCATTCGATTTGACATGGCGCGCCACGCTCCAGGCAAACAGCATGTCGGCGGTCTCCTGCTCGCTCGGCGTGCGCGCTGTGACCACCTTGAGATCGGCAGCCGCAACCGCCCCGTTATCGCGGCTCTGCACCAGCAGCGCCCCGGCAACCGGCTTGACCGCCAGCCCGCTCCGGCGCGCATCGGGCAATTCGTCGATCAGAAGCAGGCGCAAGTTCGGCTTGGCGGCGAAAGCCGCGCGGGCCGCTTCATCGGCCCCTGGCGCAATGACGACTTCGGTGAAAATCTCGGTGATCGCCGCCGCAGTGGCGCCATCGAGCGGCCGGTTCACGGCAATGATGCCGCCGAACGCGGAAACCGGATCGCAAGCCAACGCCGCCCGGTAAGCTTCCTCGAGCGTGGCGGCCTGGGCGACGCCGCTGGGATTGGCATGCTTGACGATCACGGCGGTGGGGCTTTGCCCCGCGAACTCGGCCACCAGCTCCAGGGCCGCATCGGCGTCGTTGTAATTGTTGTAGCTGAGCGCTTTGCCTTGGATCTGCTCCGCTTGCTCCAGGCCGCGGACATGCGGACCGATCGGGGCATAGAGCGCCGCCGCCTGGTGCGGATTCTCGCCATAGCGCAATTCGCTGAGCAGCCGGCCGTTGACCGCCAGCATCTCGGGGAACCGCTGCTTCTGATCCGCAAAGGCGAACCACTGGCTGATCATCGAATCATAAGCTGCCGTCGCGGCAAACGCCTTCGCCGCCATCCGCTTGCGGAATTCGAGCGTCGTTGCGCCGTCGTGTTCGGCCAGCTCCTCGATCAGCAGCCGATAGTCCTCGGGATCGGTGACGATCGTCACATAAGCATGGTTCTTTGCCGCGGAACGGATCATCGCCGGGCCGCCGATGTCGATGTTCTCGATGACCTCGTCGCGCTCGGCGCCCCGCGTCACGGTCTCCTCGAACGGGTAGAGGTTCGATACCAGGAGGTCGATCGCGCCGATCTCGTGCGTTTCCATCGCGGCGGCGTGTTGCGGGTCGTCGCGGACAGCCAGCAATCCGCCGTGGACCAGCGGGTGGAGCGTTTTCACGCGGCCGTCCATCATCTCCGGAAAGCCGGTGACATCGGAGACGTCCCGCACCTGCAGCCCCGCATCGCGCAGGGCGCGTGCGGTTCCGCCCGTCGAGACAAGCTCGACGCCCCCTTTGGCCAGCCGCGAGGCAAGCTCGACCACGCCGCTCTTCTCGGACACCGAAAGCAGGGCCCGCCGGATCGCTATCTGAGTCATGGTGGGGTCGCCTAACGGGTTGGTCCCGGTCCCGCTACCTAATCTTCTTGAGCAGCCAGGAGAAGCTGCCGCCGCCCCGCGAGACCAGCCCTTGGAGGACTAGCTGCTGCACCGGATGCGGCCGTCCGTCTCCGTCGACCCACAGGCTCTCGTCGATCTCGACGCTGCTGTCCCCGGCCATGAATTGCCAGTGCGATCCATCGGGCAGAAGCAGCGCGGCCCCTCGACCACTCGCGGCCAGCGTCGTCTCGACACCGGCACCGAGGTGAAAGCGGATCGCATAAGGCACTTTGCCGCGCTTGCCCTTGCGCCCGGCCGGTACCAACAGGTCTTCGCCGCGCAGCTCGCTGCCGTCGTCGCGCATGATCAGGATACGGCGATGAACGAGGCCGAACCGCGCGACATAGCCGTCATGGCTGGCTTCGAGCCGCGTCGCGCCGCCATTTTCGGTCTGCAGCGTCCGGCGGTCGATTTCGACTTCGCCGACGCCGGCCCCCAGCTTGCCGTTGATCAGTACCGCCGTGGAGTTGGCATCGCCGAGCACCAGGGTCGAATGGGCCGCGGTGGCGCGCAGCCCGTGTTCGATCCGCACCGGCACGAGTCCGCCAGCGAAGGCCGCCCCGCCGCAATTGACCACTAGGCGCTGCCCGCCTTGCGACAGCTCGAACGCCAGGGTCGACGCGCAGCCGTGACGCGCATGCCGCGACAAGGGCGGAGGCGCGGCATCGAACTGCAAGACGCTCTTGCCAGCGGCGATGCGCTGGTAACCCCATTGGCGGACATCGCGCAGCGGACGGGTGCGCACGCCGCTCGCCGTGACCAGGGCTCTAATCCGCTCAGCCGAAACCGCGCCCGCCCCTTGCCAATTGCCCAATCCGCCGTCGCTATGGGTCAGTGCAAGCAGCGGCGGCACCAGAAGCTGGAGCATGGTCTCGACCGCTTCGGGCGGGTCGCACCGGGTGGCGCGGTAGCAGGCGGCAAGATCCGTCAGCAGCGCGATCGCTTCCAGTTGCGCGAGCGGGCTGCGCGACAGGACGCCGCCGTCGTTCCCGACTAGGTCGCCGAGCACGCCAGCCAGGCCCGCTTCGCCGAACAGCCGCCGCGGCTTACCTTCCGGAAGCAGCAAGCCCGCCGCAACGATCGCGCACCAGGCCGCGAGCGCGTCGGCACTATCCTCGGCCTTGCCGTGATTGCGGTCGAGCCAGCGCGCGGTGTCTTCCATCGCCGCCAGGACGCGGCCGCGCACGGCCTTGTCGCCGCGCGACAGGATCAGCGGCGCCCGGACTAGCCAGCACAGCAGTCGATGACCGGCGTGGCCGACTTTCCAGCCGACACCCTTGCCCGGGGCGGCATTGGCCTCGAGCCAATTCGTCAGAACCCGCTCGGCAGTCTGGACACACTGCGGAGCCGGCGCGCACGCCTCGAGATCGCGCATCCACGTGAAACCGTGCACGGTCCGCTCGAAAGCCGGTGCGAGCTTGGCGGCGGGGGAGAAATCGACTTGTGCGATCGGGACTTTGACGCCGTAGATCAGGAAGTGACCGGCGCGCAGAGCGGTACCGGCAACGGGGTCGCCCTTGAGCGGGCTGGCGACCGTGGCCAGCAGCCGCGGCTTCACCGGCTTGCGGAACGGAGCCGTCAGGGTGTGGCCCGAAAAGCCGAAACGATAGGCGAAGCGCACCAGCCGCTCGCCCACGGATGCCGCCGGCGGCTCGAAGTTCGCCAGCGCCAGGGCCCGCCCCGGCGTGATCAGCTGGGCCGGTGGGCCGTCCTCGGCCAGCGGTTCTTCGACATCGCTCCTGAGCGGAATGGCCATGGCTTCCACATCCTTGGCGACGTCCTGCGTTGCCGGCCGCGCTCCGGTCACGAACCGATTGCGCGCGGCCAGTTCGGTCATGCCTCGCCCCGCAAAGCAGCGATATTGGCGGCGTAGCGTTCCGGGCCGCCGGTAAACGTCGCCGATCCCGCGACCAGCACATCCGCCCCCGCGTCGGCGCATTGGCGGGCGGTCTCCACGTTGACACCGCCGTCCACCTCGAGCCGGATGTCGCGTCCCGACTTGTCGATCATCTTGCGGACCGCCTCGACCTTGCGCAGCTGGCTGGCGATGAAGCTCTGCCCGCCGAACCCGGGATTGACGCTCATCACCAGGACCAGGTCGATCTCGTCGATCAGGTAGTCGAGCATCTTGGCCGGAGTGGCCGGATTGAGCGAAATCCCCGCCTGCTTGCCGAAGCCCTTGATCGCCTGCACCGTGCGATGCACGTGCGGCCCGGCCTCGGGGTGCACCGTGATGATGTCGGCCCCGGCGGCGGCGAAGGGCTCGATCCACAGATCGACCGGCGCGCACATCAGGTGGACGTCGAAGGGCTTCGTAGTGTGCGGGCGCAAGGCCTTCACCACGCCCGGTCCGATCGTCAGGTTGGGCACGAAATGGCCATCCATGACATCGACGTGGATCCAGTCTGCGCCGGCCGCGTCGACGGCGCGCACTTCCTCGCCGAGCCGGGAGAAGTCGGCCGAAAGGATCGAAGGAGAGATCAACATCTGGTGCATCTGCGTAATTCAAGCACTACGACTGGGAGCAACCCTTAACAACTTGGCCGCTCGGCT
This sequence comes from uncultured Erythrobacter sp., assembly GCA_964439725.1. Classification (GTDB taxonomy): domain Bacteria; phylum Pseudomonadota; class Alphaproteobacteria; order Sphingomonadales; family Sphingomonadaceae; genus Croceibacterium_A. The sequence goes on from CAYTPY010000002.1 coordinate 10,828, forward strand.
TTTCCACACGAGCAGGTGATTGCCACGCGGCCTCTATCATCCTGCCCCGCCATCCGAACACTGCAGGGGCGGAGCGTGGGTAACGGGCGGTGAAGCGAAAGTTCACCCTGAGTTCACTGCCTCATTGGCAAAGAACAACGCGACAGGATCAATCTGACGCGATCGCCCTCTTTTCGCCCCGCTCTTGGCGGCAAGGCGCCGCGTGACTACATCCGGAGCTCGGATTTCTATGACGTTTCGAAACCGCCTTGCTTCCGCCACTGCGGCAACGACCCGGACTAGTGGCTGGATTGCTTGCGCATTCGCTGCGCTCGCGCTGGCCGTTCCGGCGCAGGCGCAATACAATCAGCGTGTCAGCAACGACATGGCCAAATGCGCCGCGGGGGCCGGCCCCGCCGTCCGGGTCACCATCAACGACATCAAGTCTTCGCGCGGCGACATCCGCGTGCAGCTCTACAACGCCACCAAGGCCGACTGGCTGGCGAGCGGCCGCTGGCTCAATCGCATGGAGTTGCCGGCCCGCGCCGGGTCGATGACCGTCTGCGTGCCCGCGCCCAGCCCGGGCACGTACGGCATTGCGGTGCGTCACGACATCAACGGCAACGGCAAGACCGACCTGACGCAAGACGGTGGCGGGATGTCCAACAATCCCAGCATCAACATCTTCAATCTCGGCAAGCCGAGCCACAGCCGCGTCGCCTTCAGCCTCGGCAACGAGGTGAAGCCGATGACGATCCGCATGCGCTACATGTAGACGCCCGGCGCGGTTCAGCCGCCCGCCCGGGTGCGTTTCGCGCGCCACAGCACCCAGAGCACGCTCGGCACCGCCAGCAGCGGCAGCCTCTCTCGCAGCGGCGTGACGCGCACCGGCAGCCCGGTGTGGCGCTCCACCTTCCAGGCAACATAGCGCATCCCGCCCTCGAACGTGGTCGCGGCGCGGGCCAGGCGGGCGACGTTGAGCGGCTTGCCCAGCCGGCGCCGGGCCCGCCACCAGCGCAGGATCGACTGCCGCGCGGGGGGATCGAGCCGCGGCTCGATCGTGCTCCCCTCGGCGCGCCAGGCGATGCCGGCTTCCTCCAGCGCCTCGGGCAAAAGGCCATCGAAGTGGCCGCGGTTCGCCGCCAGGATCGAGTCCTCGCGCCCGGCGGCTTCCACTCTGAATTCCGCCCGGTAAGTCGCGCGAAACAAGGCGCGCCAGAAATCCTCTTCCGCGCCCCTCGCTGGTCCCACCGCCACCGCCAGGCGAGCCGCGGTAACCGCTGCCGAAGCGAGCGCCTGCTCGATCGACGCCCGAACCGATGCATCGCGCAGCCAGGCAAGACCGCTGGGCTGGACGAACCGCGCCCATATCGTCGTGTCCAAAGTCTCGCCCCGCGCCGCCGCGCCGAACGTCGCGAGCGACATAGTCGCCGCTTTCGCCCGCAGCACCGTGCCCTCGTGGGTCCGTTCGTGATAGGAAACGCGCGGCCACAGCCCCCGTTCGCGCTCACCTGGCAACAGGACGTAGAAATCGAGGACGCCGTCGAGCGATCCGGTCCGCAAGTTCGAGCCGTAGAACAGCACCGCCTCGGCCCCGGCTTCGCGGCCCAGTTGTTCGGCGAAGGCGGCGACGGGCGGCGCGATCGGGCGGTCCAATGCCGCGCTGACCCGCGCGGCCAGGGCGCTGCTCACGGAACGACGAAGCGCAGCTTCGGGCCCAGCGTGATGCGATAGCGCCCGGCCGGAAACGCCTCTCCGTCGAGGATAAAACGGTCGGCGATGTCGAGTTGCAGGCCCTCCGTCTCGAACACGTGATAGCCGCAGCGGCGCATGCGCGGACTGACCAGCCCGCGGAAGATCAGCGGCAGGCGCAGCAGGACGCCGCGGTGCGCGCTGTCGATCACCGTGGTGCGCAAGCCCGCCGCCCTGCGGTCGCCAAACGGCCGCATCCCTGCCGGAAACCGGCTGAGCGTCGATGAAAACACGAAATAGCGCTCGTCTGGCGGGCCGAGCCGGCTGTGCGACAGTTCCTGCCCGCTCTCGTCGTAGAGGCGCATCGGCGTTCCCTGCCGCCAGACGTTCCCCGCCCGGCCGAGCAGGGCCTGAAGCAGGCTCCAGAGCGCCGTCACGATCACGCCCAGGCTGTTGAACGCCCCCTTGTCGTGCGCCCGCTGGCCGAGCTGGATTGCGGAGGCATAAGCGCCCGCACCGAACACGAACCCCTGGACGCGCGCATCGGCGTTGTCGCGCTGCGCCACGACCAGCGAGCGGCGCTGCTCGATGCGCCCGGCGGCGACCGCATCGAGCGCTTCCTCGATGCTCCACCGCGTCGGCAGGCCGAGGTCCACCGCCAGGGCGTTGGTCTTGCCGCAGGGGACGACGATCAGCGGCGGCCAGCTCTCGCCGAAATAGCTCGCGCCGCAGCTCAGCACGTCGCGCACCGTGCCGTCGCCGCCCGCGACCAGAATGTAGTCGACCCGCCGCTCGGCAAAGCGCGCCAGGACGTCTTTCAACTCGTCGCGCTGGTCCGGGGTCTCGACCAGCAGCGTGCCGCGTCCCACCCAGTCGAGCGGGGCGACCGGCTGGCGATGGCTGCGCGGATTGCGGATCACCCCGATCAGCGGCGTCTGGCGCACGAGCGCGACGCCGCCGCTGGCCGGAGCGGCGGGACGGGTGACCTGCGGCAAGCGGTCGAAAAGATGTACGGTCCCGTGCATGTCGGCGCCTTAAACCCCGGCTGGCAAAAGATACTACGGTTATTCCCGAAAATCCAAACCTGTCGCCACTGCGCCACAGTGACTAACGGCAAAGGCATTCCCGGGCCGGCGGTCCCTGCCTTGCCGGGCCGCCCCCCTCAAATGGAGAGCCGCCCCGGACGTGACAAGGGCACCCGCGGCCACGCGGCGCTGGAATGCAGGCAGCCGGCGGGCTAGGATGCGGGCCATGCCGGCCCTCCATCTTCTCGAAAGAGCGCAAGAAATCGCGCCGCGGATCGTGGCGCTGCGCCGCGCCATTCATGCCGAACCCGAACTCGGTCTCGACACCCCGCTGACCCTGGCAAAAGTCCGCAGCGAGCTCGCCGACCTGCCGCTGGAATGGCGCGAAGCGACATCCTGCACTGGCGCGGTCGCGGTGCTGAAAGGGGCGCGCCCCGGGCCGGTGGTCCTCCTGCGCGGCGACATGGACGCGCTGCCGATGCCGGAGCACAGCGGGGTCGAGTTCGCCTCCACCGTCCCGGGCCGGATGCATGCCTGCGGCCACGACACCCACACCGCGATGCTCGCCGGCGCTGCGCGGCTCGTCGCCGCGCAGCAGGCCGATCTCGTCGGCGAGGTGCATTTCATGTTCCAGCCGGGGGAAGAGGGCCATCACGGCGCCCGCTTCATGATCGAGGACGGCCTGCTCGACCCGCTTCCGGCGGCCGCCTTCGCCTTGCACGTGATGCCGAACTACCGCCACGGGGTGTTGGCCAGCCGCACCGGCGCGCTGCTGGCGGCGGCCGATCAGCTCGAGATCGTCGTCGAAGGCCGCGGCGGCCACGCCTCGATGCCGCACCACGCCGCCGATCCGGTTCCCGTCGCTTGCGAGATCGTCACCGCCATCCAGGCAATGGTCACTCGCCGCTACGCCGCCACCGAAGCGACCGTGATCACCATCAGCCAGCTCGACGCCGGCAGCGCCCATAATGTGATCCCCGACCGCGCCGCGCTCAAGGGCACGATCCGCACGCTTTCGCCCGAGCGGCGCCAGGCGGTCCGCGCCGACTTGCGCCGCCTCGCCGAAGGCATCGCCGCGGCTCACGATTGCAGCGCCAGCCTGACTTTCACCGACGGCTTCCCGCCGACGATCAATGACGGCCGCGCGGTCGAGCTCGCCGCCGCGGTCGCCGCCGAGCTGCCCGACGGCCAGTTCGAGACGCTGGACAGCCCGATCATGGGCGCCGAGGATTTCTCCTATGTCCTGGAGAAAGTGCCCGGCGCGATGGCATTCCTCGGAGTCGCGCCGCCGGGCGACGACTGGGCCAGCCGCTGCGGCATCCATTCCCCGCGGATGATGGTCGATGAAAGCGCCCTGCCGCGCGGCTCCGCCTTCCTCGCCGGCTGCGCGCTGCGCTTCCTCCAGCGCGGCTGGGACTGATTATCGCTTGGCGATGCGCAACCGCATTGCTAACCGCCGCCAGACACGCACCCGTAGCTCAGCTGGATAGAGCGCTGCCCTCCGAAGGCAGAGGTCACAGGTTCGAATCCTGTCGGGTGCGCCATTCCTTCGATGGTGGCGGCGGTGAGCCTCATCGACCGCGAACACGCTCGGCCTGCTTCGCCCCGTGGCTACCCCGTTCTTGTCCTGCACTTCGGCGCGCTGACCCCTTAGGGTACTTGCGCTGCAAGCCGGTGCCCGCCGTCGAACTGGGTCGAGGTGAGGTTCACGTGATCGGCCTGTAGCCCGTTGAACTGACAAAGCCGTGGTGGCCGGATCAGGCATGGTCTTGACGGCTGGTTTGGAATGCCTCGGGCTTGCCTGCCAGCTGCGCCAGTCCTCCCCAGGCTCAGCCGAGGCTAGGTCCTTGCGGCGAACGTTGGCTAGATCTTCCAGCGCGACAACGGTCCGGTCGCTGGCGGCGTTCGACAGATAAGGCTCTCGAGTTCGAGGTGCTTGAGTACCATCGCACGTCTCTCTTGATGCGGGAGCGCTGAGGCTTTCAGTCGCAGGTGCCCATGACAAAGCCAGCGGTCTGCAACAGATGGGTTTGTCGCGCGTCGTTTCTAATACGGGGGGTGTTATGCGGGGCACGCTATCGGGCACTTTGATGGGATCCTCCCGGAGAGTGGAACGATATGCTGGCCGGCTCGCTTGGATCGCACTAGCGAGCCTCGTTCCGGCCAGTCGCCAGCTGAGAGACCAACCGTGCTCCCGCCTAACGGAGCCGCCATGTCCTGGTTGCAATTCGAATACGACTGCTCGTGAGCAAGTCTGTCCTCATCATCGAAGACGAGCCGCTCCTGGCGATGGTGCTCGAGGATACTCTCGTCGACTCAGGCCATCTGGTGCGGCTGGCTCTGACAGGATCCGAAGGCTGGGCGGAACTGGAGACCGCAGGGCCGCTCGATGTCCTGGTCACTGATATTCGGCTGCCGCAAGTCGATGGGTGGGCTTTGTCTCGCCGGGCGCGAGAACTCGATCCTCACCTGCCGGTAATCTACATGAGCGGCGACAGTGCATCCGACCATCTGCTGAAGGGCGTGACCGGCAGTATGATGTTATCCAAGCCCTTCGCCCTTGATGAATTCGCCCAGCTCGTGGCATCGCAACTCGGCTAGCCCGCTACATGCGCGGTTTCAGCCCAAGCTATAGCGGTAATGCCGACAAGGGCATTGCGACGGTCGCAACGAGGCCGGTGGGCCGCCAGTCGTAGCTTATCGAGCCGCCGAGTTGGCCCGATAAGTACATCCGGACCATCTTGCTGCCGAACCCTGCCAAGGCAGGCGGTTGCAAGACCGCGGGTCCTCCCGTTTCCGCCCATATCAGCTTGAGCGACTCGTCATCACTGCAACCGGACAAGCCAAGCGCGCCGGTTTCGCTGGATAAGGCCCCGTGTTTGGCGGAGTTGGTTGCCAGTTCGTGAAAAATCATGGCGAGCGCTGTGGCCGTCCGTTCGCCTACGCCCATGCGCGGCACGGCCACCCTAATTCGTCCCCTGAACGCGCCGTGATCATCGTAGGGAGCGAGCAGCACGCTCAGCAGGTCGCCGAGCAAGGCAGCGCTGCCCTGCGCGCCCGGAAGCGGACGCACCAGATCGTGCGCTCGCCCCAGGGCCGACAACCTAATGGTGAGCGCTTCGGTCATCTGTTCGACAGATTGGCTCGAACGCGATGTGAGCGTCGTCAGGCTGGAAGCGATCGCCAGGAGGTTCTTGACGCGGTGGCTCATCTCGCCGGCTAGCAACTCGCTGCCTTCCTCAGCCTGCTTGCGGCCGGTTACGTCCAGAAAGACGCCAAACATCGTCCGCTCAACGATTCCCGCATCGGCACCTTGGCCGCGAGCGGAAATCCAGCGAATCTGATCTTGCACGATGATCCGGAAGTCAATTTCGTAGGGTCCGTCGACGGCTCGTGTAGCCATGAAGCCCGCACGCACGCGGTCTCGATCGGCCGGGTGAATCTTCGCCGACAGTTCCTCAAATTCGATCGAGTGGGCAGGCGCAAGGTCCCAGAGCTGGAACCCGAGCGGGTCCATGCCGAAGGCATTGTCATCGACATTCCATGACCATAGCGCGACACAAGCCGCCTCGACCGCCAACCTCAAATGCCGGCTGCTCCATTCCTGCGAGATTGGGCCCTCAGCGCCTTGCACGTAGATCCTCCTCCAGCCCAGCGAAGAACATCGTGCGGCGCGCCGGCGGCTTGGCTGTGGCCCTTATGCCGACCGAACTCAATGACTTCGGAGCCATGGCGTTCGAGTGGCCACTCAGCGCCCCATTGTCTCAATCTTCGTCATCAGGATGCCGCCATTCTCCCGACCGCCGCAAAACGGCAGCGCCGGTCAACCGACTCGGTGCGCGCTGTCCCCTCTTCGTACCGCCGTCGCGGCGCCACTTGAGCCGGGGCGGTGCGCGCCGTAACCAAGGGGCGAGAACCCGCCGAAGCGTCGGCGGCTGGGATGGAGGCGCTGCTCTTGCAGCTTACCGATTTCGCGACCGCGCCCAATCTGGTGCGGTTGTTCCTCGATCGCGCGGATCTGCGGGGGGAGCGGCCGTTTCTCGTCGCCAAGCGCGGCGGCGTCTGGACCTCGCTGAGCTGGCGCGAAGCGGCCGAGCAGGTCTGCCTGCTGGCCGAAGCGCTGCGCCGGCTGGGGCTGGAGCCGGGCGACCGCGTCGTGCTGGTGTCGGAAAACCGTCCCGAATGGGCGATCGCCGATCTCGCGATCATGGCGGCCGGGTGCATCACCACCCCGGCCTATACGACCAACACCGAAGCCGATCACTTGCACATCCTCGAAAACAGCGGCGCGGCGGCGGTCATCGTCTCCACGCGCAAGCTGGCGGACAGGCTGCTGCCGGCGGTGATTCGCTCGGGCAGCGCGGCCCATGTCGTCGGCATCGAGCCGCTGCCCCCGGTGCAGAGCAGCTTCGCCTGCCACTCGTGGAGCGACTTGCTGGAAGGGGACGCCGCCGCCGCGCGTCTCGCGGTCGAGGCGCGCATCGCGCCGATCGGGCGCCGCGATCCGGCTTGCATCATCTACACCAGCGGCACCAGCGGGGCGCCGCGCGGCGTGCTGCTCCACCACGGGGCGATCCTCTGCAACGTCGACGGCGCGGCGCATATCCTGGCCGGGGACTTCGGCTGGGGCGACGAGCGGTTCCTGTCGTTCCTGCCGCTCAGCCATGCGCTCGAGCATACCGCCGGCCTGCACCTGCCGATCGGGCTGGGGGCGGAAGTCTGGTTCGCCGAAGGGCTCGACAAGCTGGCCAGCAACATGGAGGAAACCAGCCCGACCTTCATGGTCGTGGTGCCGCGGCTGTTCGAGGTGCTGCGGGCGCGGATCATCGCGCAAGTCGAGCGGCAGGGGAAAGTCGCCGGGTTCCTGCTCGACCAGGCGCTGGCGCTTTCCGAACGGCGCGCGGCGGGCCAGCGGCGGGCGAGCGACTGGCTGGTCGAGCGGCTGCTGGAGGTGACCTTGCGGCCCAAGGTGCGCCAGCGCTTCGGCGGGCGGGTCAAGGCGCTGGTCTCGGGAGGCGCGCCGCTCAATCCCGAGGTGGGCGCGTTCTTCGAAGCGATGGGCCTGGTCATGCTCCAGGGCTACGGGCAGACCGAGGCGGCTCCGGTGGTCAGCTGCAACCATCCTTCGGCCGGGATCGACCTGTCGACGGTCGGTCCGCCGCTGCGCAACGTCGAAGTGCGGATCGCCGAGGACGGCGAGATCCTGGTGCGCGGCGAGCTGGTCATGCTCGGCTACTGGCAGAACCCGAGCGACACCGCGAAGACGGTGCGCGACGGCTGGCTCTACACCGGCGACATCGGCCACATCGACGCGGCGGGGCGGATCGTCATCACCGACCGCAAGAAGGACATCATCGTCAACGACAAAGGCGACAACATCGCCCCACAGAAGTTGGAGGGGATGTTAACCCTTCAAAGAGAAATAGCCCAAGCCATGGTCAGTGGGGACAAACGGCCTCACATCGTCGCGCTGATCGTACCGGACGCGGAATGGGCTTGCGCGTGGGCACAGGCCAATGACGAGGCGTTCGACTTAGCGGCACTGCAAGCTCTGCCGGCGTTCCGCAGCGCGGTGCGAGCGGCGATCGACCGGGTGAACCGCGACCTTTCTGTCATCGAAAAGGTGCGGCAGTTCGCTTTTGCGGACGAGCCCTTTACCCACGAGAACGGCGAGCTAACCCCCAGCCTCAAGATCAAGCGCCACGCTATCCGCAACCGCTACGGCAGGCGGATCGACGGGCTCTACAAGGGCTAGGCTGCTTCGGCCTCAACCTTTTCGGGATAGAAGCACGGCTCGCGCTCGGACCAGCCCTGCGCTGTGGCGGCGGCTTCGCTGAGCGACTGGAGCAGCATCTTGCGGCGCCCCGGCCGGATATGCGGCAGGGCGGCGGCCCCGCAGAAGGCCGGGGGCAACCATGGGCGCGCCCTGGCCCCAAGAAGTCGCTCGTAAAGAAAGCGGTACGCGGAAAAGCTGTCGAGCTTCTCTTGGGCGAGATCGTGAGCTGTTACGCGGAGCAGCCGGCCCATGAAGTCCTGAAGGCCCTCCAACGAGGTAGCGCAAGGCACGCTGTCGCGCAGCCCGCGCAGTTCGCGATAGGCGAGGTATTGCTGGCGAATCGAGGCCTTATCGTCAAGGTCGCTCGCCCACAGCTTGAAGGCATCGCCGCGGCCCAATCCAATATCGAGCCCACGTTCGATGAACAGTTGCTCCGCTTCAGTGAAGCTAGCGAACTCGCGCAGCTCCGAGATAGTCAACGATGCAGTTCCGGTCTTGGCCATAACAGCGCTCCATGATCAGGAGGAATGTCGCCGAACTTGGTTAACGACGGGTCAACGTGACTAGGAAGCGGCTCGGTTAAATCAGACCGGCAAGGGGACTGCTCGGGTCGGCGTATTTGCGCGTCGACATGCGCCCTGCAAGGTAAGCGTCACGCCCTGCCTCGACCGCCAGCTTCATCGCACGCGCCATACGGATCGGATCCTTTGCTTCGGCGATGGCTGTGTTCATCAGCACGCCGTCGCAGCCGAGCTCCATCGCGATCGCTGCATCGCTCGCGGTGCCCACCCCGGCATCGACGAGGACGGGAACTCCCGCTCCTTCCACGATTAGGCGAATTGTCACCCGGTTCTGGATGCCGAGGCCCGAGCCGATGGGCGCGCCCAGCGGCATGATCGCAACGGCGCCAGCATCCTCGAGTTGCTTCGCGGCGATCGGATCGTCCGTACAATAGACCATGGGTTTGAAGCCTTCCGCCACCAGCACCTCGGTAGCACGAAGCGTCTCACGCATATCGGGATAGAGCGTGCGCGCTTCCCCAAGCACCTCGAGCTTCACGAGCTCCCAACCGCCAGCCTCCCGGGCGAGGCGCAGAGTGCGGACGGCTTCGTCGGCAGTAAAGCAGCCGGCGGTGTTAGGAAGATAAGTCACCTTCTTCGGGTCGATAAAGTCGGTGAGCATCGGCTGGTTTAGATCGGACACGTTGACGCGTCGCACCGCCACCGTGACGATCTCTGCGCCGCTCGCCTCCAGCGCAGCGGCGTTCTGCGCGAAATCCTTGTACTTGCCGGTGCCCACGATCAGGCGTGAGTGGAACGTGTGGCCCGCCACCGACCAGGTGTCGGCTCTCGGACCGTTGCCACCGCCAACGAAGTGCACGATCTCCAGCACGTCGCCTTCAGCCAGCTTTGCCTCCCCAAGCGTCGACCGGGGGGCAATCACGCCGTTGTGCTCGACTGCCACTTTTTCAGGTTGCAGGCCGAGCTCGGCGACTAGTTCGGCGATGGTGCCGGCGGCGGAACGACGTGGATCGCCGTTGATGGTCAGGTTGATATGCGCTGTCATGGCCGCTGCGAGATAGCGGTTAGCGCGCTCCGCGCAAGTTGAGGAGGTGTCCGGCGCCTACCAGCGTAACGCCGATGATCGTCAGGACGGCTTCCTCGATGCCGTGTCCGACCGCGAGAGCTCCGCCCATGAAACTGAGGCCGGTCATCGCCACCACGAACGGAAGCGCGCGCCGATGCCTGAGAGCACCGACACCGATCGCCACGCCCGCGATGACCGTCGCTAGGGCAAGACCGGCCCGGTGGATGGCCGGATCGAGCCAAAGGCTTCCACCTAGACCGAGGCCTGCGACGATCGCTATTCCGAGAACGCAGTGCAAGGCACAGAGCCCCGAGAGGAGCAATCCCGCACGATCGAGTCGACTGCGAATCAAGGGCGGAGAGAAGTCCATGCAAGCCATCTATGTAACTATATAACGTCGCGCAAGTCAGCAGGTTCCGTGCTGGGGTTGCGCTTTAGCGGGGTACAGCGCAGGGAAGCTCCCATGGTCGCAGAGACGGGCACGATGGCACGAAACAGCTCCCTCCATGATACACGCATACGGCCGCTGGCGTTGGCACGCTGGCTCTTGTCGGTCGCGGTGCTGGTTGTCCTGATCGTCGCGGTCGGGGGTATCACCCGGCTTACCGAAAGCGGCTTGTCGATTACCGAGTGGAAGCCAGTGACAGGCGCGTTGCCACCACTCTCCGAAGAGCAGTGGGAGGCCGAGTTCGAACTGTACAAGCGCACTCCCGAATACCGGAATGTCACAGGGCCCGCGGGCATGACGCTGGACGATTTCCAATTTATCTATTTTTGGGAATGGTTTCACCGCTTGGTCGGGCGGGTGATCGGCCTCGCGTTCGCGTTACCGTTGGCCTGGTACTGGGCGAAAGGAGCGATCCCGAGGGGTTACAAGCCGCGCCTCGTTGGCCTGCTGGCGCTTGGCGGCCTCCAAGGCGCCTTCGGCTGGTTTATGGTGCAGTCCGGGTTATCGGGCGAGCGCACCGACGTCAGCCATTTCTGGCTTTCAATTCACCTGCTGACCGCGCTCCTGACCTTGGCTCTCCTAGTTTGGACGGCGCTCGACATGCTTAGGCTGCACCGGAACCCTAGTGCGCGGCCAGCGCGGTTTACAGGGTTCTCCGCAGTCGTCGCGGGCGTCCTGTTCATTCAGCTTTTGCTTGGCGCCTGGGTTGCGGGCCTCAACGCCGGCCATGCCTCCGACACTTGGCCGCTGATGCAAGGCCGGCTGATACCCGAAGTCGACTGGTCGCGCGGCATCGGTTGGGCCTTCACGCACGATCCTTTTCTCCTCCATTTCCTGCACCGGTGGTGGGCCTGGGTGGCTTTTGCCGCGCTGCTGGTACTAGCCTCGCGGGTTCGAAGCCGCGACCCACGGGCTTCAATTGCCATACATGGCACCTTGGGAGCGCAGATCGTCCTGGGTATTGCGACGGTGCTGAGCGCGGTGAACCTAGAGCTTGCCACAATGCATCAACTGGTAGGGGCCCTGCTGGTCGCCGCAACAGCGTGGGCCGCGCATGCCCAAGGGCGCGCGGCTTGAGCGCGCTGATTTGGTCTCCATTCGCTGACGAAGAAAGCGCAGCAACCGCGGCTTCAACACTGCTTGACGAGGGCCTGATCGCGTGCGCCAACATCCTGCCGGCCGTGCGCTCACTCTATGTCTGGAACGGTGAACGAGGCGAGGCGGCGGAAGTGGGCGCGCTGTTCAAGACCGACGCCGCACTACTCGAAGGCGCAACGGCAAGACTCGCGGAAATCCATCCTTACGAGGCTCCTGCGGTAGTCGGATGGCGGGTCGATACCGCCGCAGATGCGACGCGGCAGTGGCTGGGATCGCTGGTCTAGTTGCCGGCGGTATCATTATACCGCCCCGCTAAGCCGCAGATTTGCTTGACTTCACTGCCTGATGGCGACAAATGCGCGGCTCCACGTGGGCCGAGCGAATCGGCTCCACGCCTGTGTTTCATCAACAAGGTACAAGCGCCATGAAGGCCCTCAGCAAGATCACCCGGTCTATCAAGCCGGCCGAGGTCGAGAAGAAGTGGCATCTGATCGATGCCGAGGGGCTGGTCGTCGGCCGCCTCGCCGTGATCGTCGCCAATCTCCTGCGCGGCAAGCACAAGCCGAGCTTCACTCCGCATGTCGATTGCGGCGACCACGTCGTCGTGATCAACGTCGACAAGGTCGCGTTCACCGGCAACAAGCGGGACGAGAAGACCTATTACAAGCACACCGGTTATGCCGGCGGCATCAAGGCGATCACCGCTGACAAGGTGCTGGACGGCCGCTTCCCCGAGCGCGTGCTCGAGAAGGCTGTCGAGCGCATGATCCCGCGCGGCCCGCTGGGCCGTCAGCAGATGAAGGCGCTGCACCTCTACGCCGGCACCGAGCACCCACACGGGGGAACCCAGCCTGAAGTGCTCGATGTCGCTTCGCTCAATCGCAAGAACAAGGCTGCCGCATAATGGCTACCGAACAGAACACCGAAACCGTCACCGATCTGGCCGATCTGGGCGCGATTGCCGGCGCTGCCGCTGCCGCACCAGCTGGTGAGACCGCGCCCCCTTCGACTCCCGCGGTGCTGCGCGAACAGGAACTTGACGCGCAGGGCCGCGCTTACGCCACCGGCCGCCGCAAGGATGCCGTTGCCCGTGTCTGGCTGAAGCCCGGTACCGGCAAGGTCATCGTCAACGGCCGGGAGCAAGAGGTCTATTTCGCCCGTCCGACCTTGCGGTTGGTCATCAACCAGCCCTTCCAGATCGCCGAACGTGAAGGTCAGTACGACGTCATCTGCACCGTCAAGGGCGGCGGGCTTTCCGGTCAAGCGGGCGCGGTGAAGCACGGCATCAGCCAAGCGCTATCCAAGTACGAGCCGGCGCTGCGCAGCACGGTGAAGGCGGCCGGGTTCCTGACCCGCGATAGCCGCGTCGTCGAGCGTAAAAAGTACGGCCGGGCGAAGGCTCGCCGCAGCTTCCAGTTCTCGAAGCGCTAAGGGTTCGAACCCCGAAATCTACAAAGGGCGGCCTTGTTGGGCCGCCCTTTTTAGTTGGAGGCCGGCGGGAGTGGGAATTTCTCAACCTTCGAGCGCTACCGATGCGCCTCCGCCTCGGTGCCACTCACCGGGCATGGACGTGAACCATGACGAAGTTGTTCATCACCATCGACACGGAATACGAGGCGGGCTTTACGATGCGCCGCGGTCGCGATTCCCGCCAGGAGAACTACCGGCGTTCGATCGAATGCATGACCGACAGAGGCGCTGTCGGGGTCACCTACCAGCTGGACGTCTTGGACCGGTTCGACCTGAAGGCAGTATTCTTCGTCGATCCGATGCCAGCCTTGATATGGGGTGTAGCTGCGATCGAAGACATCGTCGGTCCCATTATCGAACGTGGTCACGACGTCCAACTTCACCTTCATCCCGAATGGCTAGCCCTTGCTGGAACGAACAATCTGCTTCCCGGCCGCACCGGCGCCAACATGAAAGATTTCACCTTCGACGAGCAATGTGTGCTGATCGACTACGCGGCTGCCACGCTGGCCGCCGCCGGCGCTCCGGCGCCGATCGCTTTTCGTGCCGGCAACTACGGCGCGAACGATGATACCCTTCGAGCTCTCGCAGCGCTCGGGTTGGCCTATGACAGCAGCCACTGCCCGGGCATTGTCGACTCTGCTTGCAAGATCAGCCTTGGTCCAGATGATCGGCACCCAATCGAGTATTGCGGGGTCATCGAGGTCCCCACCGGTTGCATTGGTGGTCCCGGTGGCCTCCGCCATGCCCAACTCACTGCTTTGTCCGTACGCGAGTTGCTTGCCGCTTTGCAGCACGCGCGGAATCATCGAATCGCCGATTTCACGTTAGTATCTCACAGCTTCGAACTGCTGAGCCGAGACCGCACCCGGACCAACCGGATCGTGAAGCGGAGGTTTGAACGCTTTTGCGAAGGGGTCTCCGCCATTGATGGTCTGACTACAGCGACTTACGCAACGATGCCGCCGGCTATCTCGCTGGCGGCAGGGCCTCGGCCGGTGCTGCCCTTCAACGGGGCCCGGACCGCACTGCGGATAGCCGAACAAGCCGTCGTCAATGCACTCTACGGCGAACCGCGGGCTCGGATGGGCGTGCCGATCAATGCACCGGCGGATCGGTGCGCGGCACCTGGTTGACTGGCGCCACCGGCTCGCCGGGTTCGCGTGGCGGCAGGGCGTTCTCGGGCACATCGTCGATCTGCATTGCTTCTGTCGGCACTTCGTCGAGGTTGCGGGCCAGGACCTTTAGAGACGCACCGTCCCAGGTGATCTCGTTGAAGCTAGGTGGGGTCGATCGTACCCGCTGCGACAGCGTGCCCGCGCCTATCATCCGAACCGGGCCATTGTCGGTCTCTTCGACAAGATCGAACGGGTCATGCACGTGGCCGCTCAACACTCCGAGTACCCGTCTTTGGGCGAGTTCACACAGCGCCTTGTAGCCGTTGGCGGTGAGCGCAGTGCCCTTGGTGCCTACTTCGCGTAGCGGGTGATGCACGGTGACCAGCGCCTTCGTGCCTTCCGGCAGGTCATCGAGCGCGGTCAGGCACTTCCGCAACGCCGAACGGCTGACCCATCCCTTCGACCAGTTGAGCCGCGGTTGCGCCCGCACCGCCGTCTTGAGCGGCACGATGGCCAGTCCCGGAAGGTCGATTTCTCGCTGAATAAGGTTCTGAATACCCTGAAAACGCCGATAGGGCGCGAAGAAGCGCTCGATCGGGTTGAAGTAAGGCATGTCGTGATTCCCGATCTCCACCGTAACCGGCACGTCGAGCGACTGGATCCAATGACAAGCGGCTGCATATTCGCGCCGCCGCGCCCGCATCGTGAGGTCGCCGGTAATCGCCACCGCGGCAGGCCGCTGTTCGGCAATCTCCTGCTTCACCCAGTCGAGCGCCTTGTTATCCTCGAGCCCGAAATGAATGTCGCTTAAATGGAAAAGTTTGGTTTCAGTCGCCATCGTACTTCGTTGCTAGCAGGTCGACTTCTGCCGCGGCCAGTGTGAACTCCAGTTCTGGCGGCGCTTCGGCCTCTTCGCCGTCTATCAGCAGCCCGAACGGATTGCCTCGAGTGCTCGACAGACGCACGGTTCGGGCATGGCCGAGTACATCATGGGGCCCCTCACGGAACTGTCGGCGCAGCAGCGCCCAAGCGTGATCCAGATAATCCTTCGCTGTTTCAGCGTGATAGGCTTCTACCTCGATGCCGTCGTCGTGCGGCGTCAAGCTGATCAACGGATAGCCTTCGGCGCGCCCGAAAGCCGGCTCCGTGCAAGCTATCAATTCGCCGGTGAGGGTTTCGTCCACGGCCTCAATTGTGCCGGAGGCAAGTTCGACCAGATCCGCTTCGCGCATGGCTTCACGCACACGGCCCCAACGTGTCCCTGGGCCCGCGAGCATGCCGGCGAAGGCATCTCCGCACGGACTGCGGACCACCCCCGGGCGCCGCACGGTCGCCTCTCCGCCAGCCACGGCCGCAACGGCTTCTTCCAATGGGCGATCGCCGTGCAGGCGGTGGTACAGCAGGTTCATCGTCCCACCAGGCAGGACCAACACGCTCCCTTCCCATCCAGCTAGTCCGGAAATCAACGTGTTAATGGTGCCGTCGCCTGCAAAAGCAGCTACGAGCTCCACCCCGACTGCCTGAAGTCTGTCGGGGGTGGGGAGATCTTCCTGAGGGAATATGGTGCGGGCAGCCAGCTCGAAACTGTGGCGCACGCAGCAATCCTCAAGCGCAGCAAGCGCGGCATCGTCATTGCTGCCACTCGAAGCATTGGTGACCAACCATATCGGCGAACCGGTGTTCATGCCGGCAAAGCGCGCGCCGCGTCTGGCTGTTCCCGGCGGCGCTCAGATACGTCGCGACAGGATCAGCCACGCGGAAAGGCCATTAAGCGCGCTATAGGCGAAATAGGCCCATCCCCATCCCGTGCTTCCG
This sequence comes from uncultured Erythrobacter sp., assembly GCA_964439725.1. Lineage (GTDB taxonomy): Bacteria > Pseudomonadota > Alphaproteobacteria > Sphingomonadales > Sphingomonadaceae > Croceibacterium_A. The sequence continues at coordinate 26,836 of CAYTPY010000002.1, forward strand.
CTCGCCGCCAGCAGCAGTGCGCCGACCAGCAGCATGAATTCTAGGGCGAAACTGAAGCGCCCTCCCATAAGGCCCATCCACGGCATCTGCGCCAACATTGGATGGCGACTCGCCAGCACAGCCTTGTGCATCGCGAAGTTGGCAATCCCGAGCAGGAACGTGAGAACGATGGCCATCACGAGCAATGTGCCGTGGTTTGGCCAGCTTGCCAAATGACGTTCGTCCGGCAGCCCCGGCAGTTCGTCGGCGCGAGGAGTCGTTCGTCGGAAGATCACAAGCGGCAATCGAGCCGCCCGCGCGAGCCATGACGAAAGACCTATTCTGTCCTTGCGTCACGGAGTCATCCAAGCAGTCCCGAGTGGCTCCGTGACGCGACCGAGAGAGAGGAGATTCTTCATGAGGTATTCCGCGATCCTGGCCGCTGCCCTTTCCGCCGCGGTCCTCGCCACCCCCGCCGCCGCCAACACCTCTACCGTCGGTGTGAAATATGCCGACCTGAACCTGACGACCGAAGCCGGGCAAGCTGCGCTCGACGCGCGGATCGACCGGGCTGCTCGCGAGGTCTGCGGCGTGGACGACATCCGCACCGGCACCCGCGCGCCCTCGGCAAGCGCTCGCCAGTGCTACAAGGAAACCAAGTCCAACGTGCACAAGCAAGTCGCCGAGCGGATCGTTCGCGAGAACAACCGCGGCTGACGCTCATACCCGCGGGCGGCTGCGCGGCCCGTCGGAACACCCCCCCCGGTGAAGGGCGCCTGCAAGGGCGTCCTTCCTTGTTTCAGCGCCCGGCCATTGCTTTCACTTTGCGCAGGTATGTGCGCCCGATCCGCAACGCTTCTCCATTGGCAAGCTCAACACACCAGACCCCGAGCCCCTCGTGGCGAAGGCCGCGAATGCAATCGCGCCGCAGAATGGTCGAACGGTGGATGCGAATGAAGCGCTCGGGATCGAGCCGTCCTTCCAGGCCGGCGATCGTCTGCAGCAGCAGATAGCTTCGGTCTGCAACGTGGAGCCGGACGTAATCGCGCTCGGCGTCGATCCGCTCGACCTGTTCGGCCTCTATCCGCAGTAGCTCGGAACGGTGCGGTACCCAGAATTCCGTGAGCCATTCGCCGACCGGGCCGTTACTACCGTCCCGCCGCGCCACGGCGCGGCCGATCGCGCGCGCCAACCGTTCGACAGCGACCGGTTTCAGTACATAGTCGACCGCTTCCAGATCAAAAGCTTCGACGGCAAAATCCTCATGTGCAGTGACGAAGATCACCGCAGGCGCTTCCGCCTCCTTGCCCAACTGGCGCGCCACACTGAGGCCATCCACACCAGGCATCGTCATGTCGAGCAGGAGCAAGTCCGGCTTCAGCTTCTCGGCCAAGCGCAGCGCAGAGGCGCCATCGCTGGCGGTGCCGACCACCTGAAGCTGCTCAAGCTCAGCGCAAAGTACTTGCATGCGCTCGATCGCGAGCGGCTCGTCATCGACGATCAAGGTTCGCAGCACGCTGGATCCCTCACAATGGCAGGCCGTCGGTGTGTCGCAGTAACGGCATCCTGAGCAAGGTGGAATAGCCGCCGCCAGGCGCCGGGCCTGAAATGATGGTAGCTTCTTTCCCGAAGCGGGCGCCGAGCCGTTCGCGAACATTGGCAAGGCCGATGCGGTATCCCGGCCGCGGCTGACCGCCGCCGTCACCGTTCCCATCGTCGGAAACCGTGACCACAAGGCGACCATACTCCTCCCGTGCCGCCAGCGTGATCGTGACTTTGCCTGTCGATAGCGCCACGGCATGCTTCACCGAGTTCTCGACCAACGGCTGCAGGATCATGCCGGGCACTTCGGCGTCCTCGAGATCGTGCGGCAGATCGTACTCTGCGTGCAGCCTGTTGGGGAAGCGAACCGCCTCGATGTCGAGGTAGAGCCGCTGCAATCCGAACTCCTCCCGCAGCGGCACGTCGGCAGTCGGATCGTCGGCGAGACTGCGGCGGTAGAACGTCGACAAGGTCTGGATCACCTTCTCGGCGGCCTGACTCTTGCCGGTCAGCACCAGCGCCGAGAGCGAGTTCAGCGTGTTGAACAGGAAGTGCGGATTGACCTGATAACGCAAGCTGCGCAGCTCGGCCGCCTTGGCTGCCCGCCGGAACGCGCTCTCGCGCCGCTCGGCCGCACGCGCCTTCTCGCCGGTGAGAAGAGCCAGGTAGAGCGCACACCAGGCGAGCATCATGAAGTAACGCCCGAACACCAGGTCCGTGAGGTCCTGCCAAGGGGTTGCCACCACCCGCTTCGCGCCTCCGGCCTGATCGCTCGCGCCGCTCGGCAAGTTGAGTCCGGGAAGATCGTTGAGGACATCGCTGCCGCTCCGGCTGTCGCGGTTGTCTTCGCTGATCTGCTCCACCAGCCGCTCCGCCGGCTGCTTCATGATCAGCTGGTTGGCTTGGGCGCTGGCAATTGCCACCGGCAACGAAAGAAGGAGGGCAGCGCCTATCTTCGCCCATAAGGGCCGTGCATCGAAGAGCCGCAGAACGAGCCACAGGCCCAAGGTGATGACCATGCCGGAGAGGGATACCAAAGCCCGCGGCCACAGCAGCTCCTGCGACATGCCGACGCCGGGAAGTTCCCAGCGCAGCAGTTCCCACCGCAGAGTAGTGAGCACGAAATACGTCAGCCAAAGGCCCGCGATCGAGGCGAGCACGGTGCGGAACGGCACGCGCGCCGTATAGTCTTCGGGTAAGTCGGCTTCCATCAATCCCGGTCTAGCGCGCAATCTGCGGCGTGCACCAGCGCCGCGATCGAGCCCAGTAAACCCCTGGTCGAAGGGAGATTCAGATCAGACGCGTTCGAGCAGGCGCTCGCGCGCTATTTTGTCTCGCCAATGCAGTGGAGCCAGCGTGTGAACGTTGTTCCCCTGGCAATCGACCGCAACAGTCACCGGCATGTCCTGCACCGTGAACTCGTAGATCGCCTCCATGCCAAGATCCTCAAACGCCACGATCTTCGCTTGCTTGATCGCGCGTGCCACGAGGTACGCGGCCCCGCCGATGGCCATCAGGTACGCCACTTTGTGGCGGGCAATTTCCTGCACCGTGCTAGGCCCGCGTTCGGCCTTGCCGATCATAGCCAGGAGGCCGAGATCGAGCATAGTGGGGGTAAACTTGTCCATTCGCGTCGCTGTAGTGGGACCGGCAGGCCCGACCACTTCGTCAGCGACCGGATCGACAGGTCCCACATAATAGATGGCCCGCCCCTTGAAGCTGACCGGCAATTCCTCCCCGCGGCGGAGCATGTCTTCGATACGCTTGTGCGCGGCATCGCGCCCCGTCAGCATCGCCCCACTCAGCAAAAGCCGATCGCCTGCGTTCCAGCTCTGCACTTCCTCTGGGGTCAAATTGTCGAGGTTGACCCGTTTTGCCGCTGCGTCCGGCTGCCATTGGACCTGAGGCCATTGATCGAGATCGGGCACCGGCAGATAGCTCGGCCCGGAGCCATCGAGCGTGAAATGCGCGTGGCGCGTCGCCGCACAGTTGGGAATCATCGCCACCGGCTTGCCGGCGGCGTGGCACGGCCAGTCGAGAATCTTGACGTCGAGCACGGTGGCGAGTCCGCCGAGCCCCTGCGCTCCGATACCCAGCGCATTGACCTTATCGAAGATCTCGATGCGCAGCGCCTCGACGTCGTTTTGCGGCCCGCGCGCTTTGAGCTGACCCATATCGATCGGCTCCATCAAGCTCTGCTTGGCCAGCTTGACGCAATGTTCCGCCGTGCCGCCGATGCCGATTCCGAGCATCCCGGGCGGACACCATCCAGCGCCCATCTGCGGAACCATGTCGAGAACCCAGTCAACGATCGAGTCGCTCGGGTTCATCATCTTGAACTTCGACTTGTTCTCGCTGCCTCCGCCTTTAGCAGCGACATCGATCGACACGGTACGACCTGGCACCATCTCCACCGATAGGACGCAGGGCGTATTGTCGCGCGTGTTGCGGCGCGTAAAGGCGGGATCGGCGAGGACAGAAGCGCGCAGCTTATTTTCCGGGTGGTTGTAAGCGCGGCGCACGCCCTCATCGACAACTTCCTGCAACGATCGGATCGAAGCCAACCGGCAGTCCTGGCCCCACTTGACGAAGACATTGACGATGCCGGTGTCCTGGCACAGCGGCCGATGCCCTTCGGCGCACATCCGGCTATTGGTGAGGATCTGGGCAATCGCATCTTTGGCCGCCGGCCCCTGCTCCGCGTCATAGGCTTCGCCAAGAGCCCGGATGTAATCGACCGGGTGGTAGAACGAGATGTATTGTAAAGCGTCGGCGACGCTTTCGATCAGGTCGTCCTCGCGAATGGTGACCATGTCGTTCATCGAATTCCCACTCCTGCCGGTCGAAGCGCCCATAGGCCTGCCGCCAAGCCCGCGTCAAAGAGGCTGAAGCGGCCAGGTGACGACTTGCGACAAGCCAGCCATTGCCGGGTGCAAGTCCAAGCCCTAAGGCTCGCCATCGCACAACGAACAAGAGACCTGCAGACGTGACGATCGTTGAGGACCGCCCGCTCAGCGGAAACCAAGCCGGCCCGGCCGAACTGGCGCGACGGGCGATGATCGAAAGCCAACTGCGCCCTACGGGCGTAAATGCGGAGTTCGTCTTGCGCCGCATGGCCGCGGTGGAGCGCGAGCGCTTTGTACCAAAGGAAGTTCGCGGCTTTGCCTACATCGATCGGGCGATCGATCTGGGTGACGGGCGGCAGCTCGCCGCGCCGATCGTCCAAGGCCTGATGTTGCAGGAGGCCAAGCCCACACCCGACGACAACGCGCTGCTCGTGGATGCCGGTAGCGGTTACGTGGCGGAGCTGCTGCGCCCGCTGGTCGGGTCGCTCGCCGTGATCAGCCCTGAACAGGCTGTCACCAAGTCGCGCAAGAGCGAAGAACACACCTTGCTCCTTATCGACGGCGCCATCGAGCAACTGCCCGAAGGATTGGTTCGCAGGATGGCCGAGGGCGGCCGCGTCGTTACCGGAATGCTAGACGATGGCCTGACGCGCCTTGCTATCGGGCGGAAAGCAGCCGGTCAGGTGACGCTACTGCCACTTGCTGAGCTCGGGATGCCGGCACTGCCGGAGTTCGCGGCACCGAAGCGCTGGAGCTTCTAAAGTGATCGCGAGGGGGAGGAGCCTGGGCTTTCTGCTGACGGCTGCCGCCTTGGTGGCCGCCGCTCCGGTGGTCGCGCAGACTATCGCCGGAGGTGAAGCGACCACGCTCAAGGAAGCGCTGGCGCGCGCCTATGCCGACAACCCTAATTTGGAGGCGGCGCGGGCCAATCAGCGCGCCACCGATGCGACCGTTCCGCTGGAGCGCGCCGACCTGCTGCCGTCGCTAAGCGGCACGGCCACCTTAACTGAGTTCCTCCAGCAATCGCAGGCGTCATTCACGTCGCCCGAGCGGTCGCTCAGCGGACAACTCAATGTGACGATACCGCTCTACTCAGGTGGTGCCAATCAAGCAGGTCTGCGCGCAGCGGAGACTCGCGTTCTTGCCGGGCGAGCGGATTTGCGCGGCAGCGAAAGTACGCTGTTCAGCCAGGTGGTCGCCGCCTACATGGACGTTATCCAGAACGAAGCGCTGGTCGCATTGGCGGCCAACAACGTCGAGGTTCTGGAAACGAACCTCCAGGCTACCAGCGACCGTTTCCAGATCGGTGACCTGACACGCACCGACGTCGCTCAGTCGGAAGCCCGCCTCGCCTTGGCTCGAGGGGACTTTCGTAACGCCCAGGCCAACCTGATCCGCTCGCGGGAAACTTTCGTGGCCCTGGTCGGTGCTGCTCCCGGTGCGCTGCAACCGCCGCCGCCGTTGCCTGGCCTCCCTTCGGACGCCGAAACGGCGGTCAGCGTGGCCTTGCTCGATAATCCAGATTTGATTGGAGCGCAGGAGCGAGCCCGAGCCGCGGGCTTGGATATCCGCATCGCCAGTGCTGGCCGGCTTCCACGGCTCGAGTTGTTCGGCAGCGGCGGCGTCACAGACTATCTAGGGACCTTCGGCTCACTCGTGCCAGGACTTCCGGCGGAGCAACGCCAGACGACCGCCCAAGCCGGCGTGCGCGCGACGATCCCGATCTTTCAGGGCGGACGTCCCGCTGCGCAGGAGCGTCAGGCCCAGGCCCGCTCTGCCGCTGCTCTCGAAACCGTGGTCGCTACCGAGCGCGACGTGATTTCCACCGTGCGGACAGCTTTCGCCGGTTGGCAGGCCGCCAGCGCCATCATCGAATCCAACCAGGCGGCTGTCGCGGCGGCCGAATTGAGCCTGGAAGGCGTGCGGGCAGAAAACACCGTCGGAAACCGTACGATCCTCGACATTCTGGACGCGCAGCAAGAGCTGTTTCGTGCCCAGGTCCAGCTCGTAACCGCGCGGCGAAACGCCTATGTCGCGGGCTTCAACCTGATAGCGGCGATGGGGCATGCCGAGGCACGCGACCTGGGACTTGAAGAATTCGGGCCTCTGTACGATCCGACTGAAAACTACGACCGCATCCGCAATAACATCTGGGACTGGGCCAGCGACCCTAACCCCATCACGCAGTCCAGCCGGACGGTTGACATCCCAGCGCCGGGTGCGGACATTTCGGATCTGCAGACGGTCCAATAGCGCCAGCGCGGACCAGGACTCTAGGGGGGCAGGATGCGGCACGAAGGCGAACCGTCGGTGGAGGAGATCCTCGAGTCCATCAAAAAGGTTATCGCACGCGACAACCGCGAAACGCTGCAAGCCGACCGGCGCCGCCGTGAGAACGCCGGTATCTTGTTCGAGCCGGTGGCGGAGCCGGACGCCGAAGAGCCTGCCGAAGTTCTCGACTTGGACGAAGAACTGATTCAACCTGACGCCGCCCCCCAGGTCGAGGAAGGGCTTACCACCGAGAGCGCGGCCCGCGCGATGCGCGATTCGCTCGCTGCTCTGGCTATGATCGCCGAGCCTGGCGCCTCGCCGCAAATCGTGCGTTCTGGCGAAACCTCGCTGGAAGGGCTGGTCCGTGACATGCTGCGGCCGATGCTGGCGGAGTGGCTCGACCGGAATTTGCCCGAGATGGTAGAGCGGCTCGTCAAAGCCGAGATCGCGCGGATTGCCGGCAAGAAGGGCTGACGCACCGTTACCTAGCGCCTACCTTCGATGAATGAACGAAGACATTCAGCGCGCACGCGAAGTACTGACCCAGATCGGGGGCGAGACGATACAGCGGCACATCTTCCTGTGTGCGCTCAGCGAGAAGCAGGCTTGCTGCTCGCGTGACACGGGCAAGGCGTCATGGAAGTACCTGAAGCGCCGCCTCAAGGAACTCGGGCTGACAAAGCCCGCCAGAGCCGGGCACCAGGCCCAGATTCAACGAACTAAGGCCGATTGCCTCCAAATCTGCGCCGGCGGGCCCATTGCGCTCGTATGGCCGGAAGGTGTTTGGTATCACTCATGCACCGCAGAAGTGCTCGAACGAATTATCCAAGAGCACCTGATCGGCGGCGTCCCGGTCGACGATTACCGCCTGCGATCGCTGCCAAACCCGGGGGCCTGATCGTCATCCGGGTCCGCAACTGATTCGTCGTGGCCAGTGCCGCTTGAGAGAAACAGCAATCCCATCAGCGCCGCCGTCAGCATGATCGTGAACCCGAGGCCCAGCGCCACTGCGATGAAGAAGTGGAGCGAGAGAAAGCCGTGATACCAATAAAAGCCGGCCAGCGTCGCAGCCACGATGACCAACGCGAGCAGGCCCATTCCTTTCATCAACCGCCGGTAGCGGGCCCAGGCATGCGCGGAAGTCCGCGCGTCATCTAACGGGGAGCGGCGCACCATCCGCGCCACATGGCGTCCGGAAAGCTAGGCTGCAACGCTTTGATTCGGCGAAATTTGGTCATGCGGCCGAATCGTGTCATGCTGCTCATTCGACAAAGGGAGAGTCGCCATGACGATTGCCCGAGTAATCGCCGGCCGAGATCAGCAGATCATCCGTTGCTCGCCGCAGGAAACCGTTCGCGAGGCGACGGGCCTCCTCGCCGATAATAGAATTGGCGCGATGCCGGTGCTCGATGACGGGCAGGTGGTGGGCATCTTCTCAGAACGGGACCTGCTCTACTGCATCGCAGAACATGGCGAAGAAGCGCTGGACTTGCGCGTCGGCAAAGTAATGACCGCGCCGCCGATAACCGCGGAACCGGATACGACGATTCGTGACGCCGCCGAACTGATGACCCTGCGGCGGATTCGCCACCTTCCGGTAATCGACGAGGGCAAGCTTGTTGCGTTCGTGTCGATCGGCGACCTGGTCAAATACCGGCTCGAAATGGTCGAGCACGAAGCCCAGGCGATGCGCGAGTACATCACGACGGCTTGAGACCGCATGCGCCGCGTCCTACATTGGAGGCATGTCTCAAGGTCTGATGCTCACCGAAGCCGCGGCCACCCGCGTCGATGCCATTGCCAGCAAGCAAGGGCGGGCGGCCATTCTGCGCCTCACGGTAGAAGGCGGCGGATGTTCGGGCTTCCAGTACAAGTTTGATCTCAGCGACGGTCCGGAGGCCGACGATGTGGTCAGCGAAACGGAAGGCGTGAAGCTGGTGGTCGATCCGATCAGCCTCGACCTCGTGGCGGGCAGCACTATCGATTTCGTAGAATCGCTCGGCGGGGCGGCATTCAAGGTCGAGAACCCTAACGCTGCGGCTGGATGTGGCTGCGGCTCCAGCTTCGGCATCTAACCGCGCAGCGCCGCTGACCGCGATCATTGCGGTCGCGCGCGGCGCAGCCTAGACACGGCTGCGTGCGCATAGCTTCCTTCAACATCAACGGAACCCGGGCTCGGCTCCCGCGCCTGATCGAATGGCTCGAGGAACGACGTCCCGCCGTCACCTGCTTGCAGGAGATCAAGTGCGCCGACGACGCCTTTCCGGCCGAGGAATTCGAGAAGATCGGCTACCATGCAATTTGGCATGGGCAGAAAGGCTTCAACGGCGTCGCCATACTGGCCGACGGTGAGCCTCCGATAGAAGCAGGGCGGGGCCTGCCTGGTGATCCTGAGGATGTTCAATCGCGGTATATCGAGGCCGACATCCAAGGTATCCGGATCGTCAACCTCTACCTGCCCAACGGCAACCCGCAGCCAGGGCCGAAATTCGATTACAAGCTGGCGTGGATGGAGCGCCTGCGGGCGCGAGTGAAGGAACTGCTAGCAACCGAGCAGCCGACCGTTGTTGTCGGCGACTTCAACGTCATACCCGAGGATAAAGATACGTTTTCGGTTCGCGCGATGCAGAACGACGCGCTGATGCAGCCGGCCTCGCGCGACGCCTATCGGCGGATACTCAACGACGGTTGGACCGACGCAATCGATACACTGAACCCCCAGGGCGGCGTATGGACGTACTGGGACTATCAAGCCGGCGCGTGGCAGCGCGATCACGGCTTCCGCATCGACCACTTGCTCCTCTCACCCGAAGCCGCCGACCGTCTTGAGGCGGCCGGCGTAGACAAGGAGTACCGCGGGCGCGAGAAGGCCAGCGATCACGCTCCGGTGTGGGTCGAACTCGCCTGAGCCTTTTCGCTCAGCGATAGAACACGTGAGTATCGATGCGCGCAAGCTGCGTGCGGCGGCGTGCCCAGCTCGGCTTCACGTAGGTGGCGTGAAAGAACAGCGCCTCGCCCGCTTCGCTTTCCCAGAGATCCTGGTGCGCAATCTGAGCAAGGGCTTTCGCCCGCAGCCAGGCACGCGAGCTTTCATCGACGCGCGGAATGCGACCCTTTTTCACAAACGAGAACTGGCCCCGCTGCGTGACGACCGAGCAGTAGTCAGACGGGTAGAGGTGGGAGGCGGTGCGATTGATGACGACGCGGGCCACGGCAAGCTGCCCGGCCAGAGGTTCGCCGCGGGCTTCGAAATAGATCGCCTGAGCCAGGCATCGCATGTCGGGCGAGAGCGGCTCGGCCACCGGCATGTCGCCAACGAGTTCATGCAACGAAGTGGCGTCTTCGACGCGTTCTTCCAAAGTTTTCTCGGCGGGGAGGGGCTGAACCACCTCGTGGGAGACAAACCGCGGAGCGGCTGCGTCCGTGTGGCTCTCGCTAGCCTCTGTTGAGGCTTCAGGGCCGCGATCCTGGGCCCAGGCACCGGCTTCGGCGCCAAACAATGTCACAAGCAGAACGGCAACCGGCACGAACGCGCCGGCGCGAGCAAATCGAAATGTCATCGATCCCGTAACTCAAGGCGGCGAGCCGCCCGTCGCAGGCCTGAGGGTCACGGTCGCGTCAGCAACCAGGTGCGATCCCATCCAAGAGCCTGCCGGCCTGCCCTCCGTCTGCGCGGCCGGTAACGCGGCATCAAGCCGTCTGCGTACCGCCAGCGCTGTTGGAAGATGCGGGCCAAATAGCCATCGACGACCGCGCGTCAACCAAAGGTTCCTAGGATTCGATGAACCGTTCCCCATTCGGGACATCTAGTTCCAAGATCCACAGATCGGGGTCCTGCTGCTTGCGACGCTCGCAGTATTCCCAGAATTCACCTGGACTATCAGTGACTTGCTGCCTCGACACTTTCCAAGCGCGGCGACCGTCGGGTTGCGGCATGCGTTCATATGCTGCGGCGAGGCGGTCCTTTGCGTAACAAACGATCATCAAAGTTCCGCTGTCGCGTTCACCTTTTGCGATAACCGTCGGGAAACCTCCAGCGCCGCTGACGGCGCGAATCAGACCCGCGACTTCCGCATGGGCTGGCAGGCGGGGCTCGCCCTCAGCCATCGATTCGGTAGCCGGGTAGCCCGGACAACGCGATATGCGAGCGCACGAAGGTTCCGGTGCCGCGGCCGATCTCATCACCCTCACCGTCAATCAACCGGGCTTCCGCGACGAACACCCGGCGCCGGCCACTCACCCAGCGCCCTTCGGCCACGACCTCGCCGCTACGTACCGGCTTCGTGAAATGAAGGTTGAAGGCGGTGGTCAGTAGAAAGCGGTCAGTGACCATTGAGTTGGCGGCATAGAACGCCGCATCGTCCAGCATCTTGAAGTAAATCGTCCCGTGCGCCGCGCCGGCCGCATGATAGACCGCCGCATCGACGGTGAAGTGGATCCGCGCTACCCCCTCGGCGAGGATCTCAAGCCGAGAGTCGAACAAGCCATTGACGGGCGCGGAAGCGTAGAGCGATTCGAGAGCCCGGTAATGCACCCCCGCGCCGCCGGCAGTCGAACTAGGCGGCGTCGCGGTCCGTGACATTGGTCAGCAGGCCGTAAAGCGCTTCGGCATCGGGTGCATCGCTGAGGGCCTCGTGCACTCGCTCGTCGCGCATAAGGCGTGAAATCGCCGCCAGGGCGTGAAGGTGTGCTGCGCCGCTGTTCTCGGGAGACAACAGCCCGAACACCAAATCGACAGGCAGCCCGTCGGCCGAAGCGAAGTCCACCGGCTGCGGCAGCTTGAGCAACGCTGCCACCGGGCGTTGCAAGCCCGCGATCCGGGCGTGAGGTATCGCCACGCCGCGCCCGAACCCGGTGCTGCCAAGACGCTCACGGTCTTCCAGCGCATCAAGGACCTGCTCCCGATCGAGCCCGTAGCTCACCGCGAACGCTTGGCTGAGGCGCTGCAAAATGGCGTGCTTGTCGGCAGCGTCAACAATGGCGACCGCCTCTGGCTTGATCGAAAACAGGGGACTCATGTCTCTGATTCTCTGGCTCGCATCATGACGCGTGGAACGGCGCGGTCCCTTTGAAGGCTTACGACCGCCAACATTTTCAGGAACTTGATCGTCGTTATTGGGGGCCGCGCTTTTCACGTCAAGGCAGCCTCAGGAAGGCTCTACCCAACCGATCGAGCCGTCATCGCGGCGGTAAACCATATTGTGCCGCCCGGTTCCAGCGTTTTTGAAGAATAACGCATTGGTATTCCTAAGGTCCAGTTGCATCACCGCATCAGCGACACTGACTTCGGGAATGTCCGTCCGCGTTTCGGCAATGATCGGCGGAGCCTCGGGCGCTTCCTCGGCCTCGGGATCGCCAGCGTCAAACACTCGGTAGGCGGCATCTTCCCGCTGCGCCGCGTGGTCGGCTTGCTCATGGCGGTCCGTCAGCCTGCGCTTGTAGCGACGCAACTGCTTCTCGATCTTGTCGGACGCCTGTTCGAACGCCTGATGCGCGTCCTGCGCCTGACCGCGGCTTTTCAGGATAAGTCCTTGGTTGACGTGCATCACGATGTCGCAACCGAATGCGTTGTTCGGTGCTTTGCTGAACGTCACCTGCGAGGACAGGGCGCGCGAGAAGTACTTTTCACGAATCCCGTTCAGGCGCTCGGCTGCATGTTCCTGCAAGGCCGAGCCGGTGTCGATCTGGTGGCCGGACACACGGATATCCATAGTCGGGGGTTCTCCTTCTGGTTCTTAGCCCTCCCGGGCGCGGCTTGAAATCACTGCGCCCAGATCGGTGAGTTCAACGTTTCCAGAAAGGCTTTGTGCCGGGCAAGCTCTTCTGCGCTGGCCGCATGGGGTCGAGGTGCACGGAACGCACGCTGCCGCGGCCGAAATACCGGGAGTTCGATCGATTGGGTGCCCGCGCCCGTGGCGAGTGCCAGGCCGATTTGCCGACCGCCGGTGAGCTCGACGTAGACTTGCGCCAGCAGCTCGGCGTCGAGCAAAGCGCCGTGCAGAACGCGGTGGCTTCGATCGACACCGTAGCGGACGCAAAGCGCATCGAGCGAGTGCTTGGCGCCCGGATGCCGGCGGCGGGCCAGCATCAAGGTATCGATCATTCGATCGAGCAGGACTTCCGGATGGCCGCACAAGCCCAATTCGTAATTGAGGAAGCCAAAGTCGAATTGGGCATTGTGCGCTACCAGCGGCGAGTCCTCAAGGAAGTCGATCAGCTCAAGGGCATGTTCGTGGAAGCACTTCTTATCGGCCAGGAAAGCGTCCGAAAGGCCGTGCACCTGTTCGGCGGCATGCGGCATCGGACGCTGCGGATTGAAGTAAGTGTGGAAGGTGCGTCCCGTCGGCACTCGGTTGACCAGCTCGATGCAGCCGATCTCGACCATCCGGTCACCACTCTGCGGATCGAGGCCCGTCGTTTCCGTATCGAACACGATTTCACGCATGATCGGAGCTATCGACTGTAGCTCGGTTGCTGACAAGTTGAGCGCGTGAGCTTGTCCACTAAGGCTGTCACCGCAGCGCGAGTCTCGCCGAGGGAAGTTCCGGTATTGATCACATAGTCGGCGCGCTTGCGCTTCTCGGCGTCGGGCACCTGCAGTTTTAGGATGCTGGCCAACCGTTGCTCGGTCATTCCTGCACGGGCTAGAACGCGCTGACGCTGAACTTCGGCCGGAGCGGACACGACCACCACCGCGTCCACCTCCTCGATACCGCCTTTCTCGAATAACAGCGGGATGTCGAACACGACCAACTTATCTGCAGCATGCTCGATCAGAAAGCGGCTGCGGGCGTTCCGTACAGCTGGGTGAACGATAGTTTCGAGGCGCGCCAAAGCCTGGGGGTCGTTAAACACGGCTTCGCCCAGCTTGTGGCGGTCCACACCTTCCGCATCGGTGCAGCCGGGGAAAGCCGTTTCGATAGGTCCGACCAGCGTTCCGCCCGGTCCTTGCAGGCGTCGTACGACGGCATCGGCATCGAACACGGGAATGCCCCGCTCCGCAAACATGCCCGCCACGGTCGACTTGCCCATCCCGATCGACCCGGTAAGCCCGAGGATGAGCGGTCGGCTCATGCGCCCAGCAACTCTCGAAGGTCTGGGTCTCCCTCCTGCCGAGGTGGAGGACAGCCGAAAAAGAGTTCGAACGCGGCGGCTGCCTGCCCAATCAACATCGACAAGCCGTCGATTGATCGAAGGCCCGCCGCATGAGCCGCCTCCAGCAGCGGCGTTCGCAGCGGATTTGTGACGATGTCATAAACAACGCTACCCGGCGGTGCGTGACTCAGATCGAACCGCAGCGGTGGTTGACCCGTCATGCCGAGCGGACTGGCGTTCACGATCAGGTCGAGGCAACCCGCGCGGTCGTCGAACGCGAAATCGGTGGGTTCTACAAAATGATCCAGGTCTACCGCGTGATGCTCGGCGAATGGCGCGAGTTCATCGAGCAAAGCCTGAGCTTTCATTGGGTTGCGGCCGGCCAGCACGACGACGAAGTTCTCCGACGATAACGCCGCAACGATGGCCCGCGCCGCGCCTCCTGTGCCGAGCACGCGTGCCATGCGAAATAAATGCTCGGGCGCGAGCATTGGCCGTAGCGGCTCGAGGAAACCCGGTGCATCGGTGTTATAGCCTACCAGCGATCCATCGCCGCTCCGCACGATCGTGTTCGCGGCGCCAATCCGCTTCGCCAGCGGGTCGAGACGGTCAAGATGCGGAATGACCGCCTGCTTATGCGGCATGGTTACGTTACAGCCGCGCCAAGCGGGGTCTTCGCGGCGTTCGTTCAAGTATCGGGCCACGTCCTGCGCCCCGACCAGATGCGCGCGGTACTCGCCACCTATCCCGAGCTTGCCGAGCCAGAAGTTATGAATGCCAGGCGATTTCGATTGAGCGATCGGATCGCCAATCACCTCGGCATAAGGCCGTGTCATGCGGGCAGCTTTCCAAACTCACGCAGCGCGCCCAGTACTTCCAGCAATGGCATGCCCAGGACTGTGAACATGTCGCCTTCGATGCTTTCAAACAGTTGCACGCCAAGCGATTCGATTCGGAAGACCCCGACGCATTGGCTGACTTCTGGCCACTCGGCGACCAAATAGGATTCGATGAAGGCTTCGGTCAGTTCACGGACCTTCAGTGTCGCCAGCGAGACGTGCTTCCACTCGATCCGACCTTCGAAAGCGAGAGCAGCCGCGGAATGGAGCTGCATGGTGCGTCCTGAAAAGAAGCGTAGATGCTCCTCTGCCTGAGCCCGGCTGGCCGGCTTGTCGAAGCGGTGGCCGCTTACCGCGAGCACTGAATCGCTGCCCAATACTGGCCGTCCGTTGCCTTCAACAGACAATGCCTTGGCCTCGGCGAGGGCTAACGCCACGGCGCCCGGGTGACCCGCATCCATCCGCGCCTCGAGGGCCCGCTCGTCGATAGCGGCAGGGCGGATTTCGAACTCCACTCCGGCCGCGCCGAGCATCGTGCGGCGCGAAGCACTTTTTGAAGCGAGGACGATCATATCGGTTTGGGTCCCCTTTCGGCGAGCCGCGGCCGCGCGCGCCGCTCATTGTATAGTTTGATCACCGCCGCGGCCGTTTCTTCGATCGAGCGCCGCGTGACATCGATCACCGCCCACCCATTATCCGAGAAGATGCGGCGGGCATAAGCTACTTCCTTCTCGACCTGATCCTCGTCGACGTAGGCAGTTGGTGTCTGCTGGTTGAGCGACAGCAGCCGGTTGCGGCGAATCTCGATCAGACGGCGCGGCGCCGTCGTGAGGCCAACGATCATGGGATTGCGCAGCTGAAACAGCGAGGCAGGCGGTGGGCTCTCCATCACCAGCGGGATGTTCGCGACCTTGTAGCCGCGGTTGGCGAGATAGATGCTGGTCGGGGTTTTCGAACTGCGCGAGACGCCAGCCAGAAGAATGTCGGCCTCTTCCCAGTCTTCGGATGCGATGCCGTCATCATGAGCGATGGTGAACTGGATCGCATCGACCCGCGCGAAATAGGCCTCGTCCATCATGTGCTGGCGTCCTGGCCGCGCTTTGGCTTGTTCGCCGAGGCGATCCTCCAACGCAAAGGTGACGCTATCGAGCGGCGCCACGTGCGGCATCCCGAGCGCGCGGCACCTTTCCTCGAGTCGCCGCCGCGTCTCCTCGTTGACGAGCGTATAGAGCACAAGTCCAGGATTGGCGGCGAGATCCTCGACGATCCGATCGAGATGCTGCAGCGAACGAACCATCGGCCAGAAGTGGCGGATGACCTCGGCATCGTCGAACTGTGCCAACGCTGCCTTGGCAATCATTTCGAGCGTTTCGCCGGTTGAGTCCGACAGCAAATGGAGATGCAGCAGGGTCATGTGGACAAGCGTGGCATAAACCACGGGACGGCGGGGCGGACAAGTTCGGGAGAGGATTCAACCCCCACTACCGGCGGATCGGTACTCCACTCGGTCCACAGCGCTACTCGGTTACCGACAGGCTGGGGATTGCGGGGAGAACATCCGGTTGACGCGAGAATGATACGGATTCGCGAGCCGTCGGCCCACTGGCCAGCCTGGGAGAAATCGGGCAAGGCTCTGCTCTCCCCAATATCCACAGGGCCAACAGAGTCCTGAAACCTATCTAAATATCATTATTTATTGGACTGGACTGACGCGATGCCCGGCCTTCTCCTCGAAACTTTGAAGGGAAAACACGGTTCCCGGCGGCCAATCTGGCTTATGCGCCAGGCTGGTCGGTATCTTCCTGAATACCGCGCCTTGAGGGCCGAAAAGGGCGGCTTTCTCGAACTCGTGCATGACAGTGAAGCTGCGGCCGAAGTCACGCTTCAGCCGATCCGGCGGTTCGGTTTCGACGGCGCGATCTTGTTTTCCGACATCTTGGTCATCCCGCACGCCTTGGGGCAGGATCTGGCATTTCTCGAAGGCGAGGGCCCGCATCTGTCACCGACGCTCGTCGATACGACACTGGAAGCGCTGCGGAGGGCTCCTGAACGCCTGAAACCGATCTACCGGACTGTTCAGTTGGTCCGAGAGCAGCTCGGTAACGAGACGACGTTGCTGGGGTTTGCCGGGAGTCCATGGACCGTGGCGACGTACATGATCGCAGGTCAGGGCAGCCGGGACCATCGCGCTGCGCGGCTTCTCGCCTATCGCGACCCGGCAGCGCTCGGGGCCATCCTGGATGCGATTGTGATCGAGAGCGTGGAATACCTGTCGGGCCAGATCGCAGCCGGCGCCGAAGCGATCCAATTGTTCGACAGCTGGGCCGGCAGCCTCGCTCCGGCTGAATTTGAGCGATGGGTGATTGCGCCCAATGCCGCTATCGTCGCGGCGTTGAAGGCCCGGCATCCCGATGTGCCGGTAATCGGTTTCCCCAAAGGATCGGGCGAAAAGTTGCCTGCTTACGCTCGTGAAACCGGCGTGGACGCCGTGGGCGTGGACGAAACGATCGATCCGGCGTGGGCCGCGTGCGCACTCCCCTCCGGAATGCCGGTGCAGGGCAACCTCGACCCGCTGCTGCTGTTATCTGGCGGTGACCGCCTCGATTTCGCAGTGCGGCACATTCTCGACACGTTTTCGGACCGGCCGCACGTGTTCAATCTTGGCCATGGGATCGACAAGACGACGCCGATTGCGCACGTCGAACGACTGCTTGCCTTGGTCCGGGGATGACGGGCGGCGTCGCCGCGGCTAGACGGGGGCAATGCAGGAATTTCTCTCAGCGACCTACTTCTGGCTCAAGGCTGGCCACATCATCTTCGTGGTGTTTTGGATGGCCGGCCTGTTCATGCTGCCCCGTTTCCTCGTTTACCATCAGGAATGCGACCCCACCTCGCCTGAGAACGCCGTATGGGCGGAACGCGAGAGCAAGCTGCTCAAGATCATCCTGACCCCTTCGATCATTGTGGTCTGGGTGCTGGGCATCCTTCTTGCGATCTCTATCGATGCTTGGAGCCAGGGATGGCTGCACGCGAAGCTGGTGCTGGTACTCGGCCTGTCGGCCTACCACGGCTATCTCAGCAGTTATGTTGCCAAGCTCGCCAAGGGAAAACGCCCTCTGACGGGCAAGCAGTTGCGCTTGCTCAACGAAGTGCCGGGCGTGGCGCTGGCGCTGATCGTCATCCTGGTGGTCATCAAGCCTTTCTGAAAACGCGACGAGCGGTTGCGGGCGCTGCATTCGCGAATTGACGCGTTCGAGCCGAGCCCATATTTGTGAATTTCCGGCTGAGGCCGCCGTTCCGAGCGGCCGGGTCTTGCTTTCTCCAAGCCCTGACGACCTGCCGGCTCCCACCAGAATTGGATGACGTACATGCATTTGAAAGAACTTAAGAAAAGGGCGCCGGCCGAGCTGGTCGCGATGGCCGAGGAATACGAGGTCGAGGGCGCTTCGACGATGCGCCGGCAGGATCTGATGTTCGCGATCCTGAAAGAAGTGGCCGAAGACGGCGAAGAAATCGTCGGCCAAGGTACGATCGAAGTGCTGCAGGACGGCTTCGGCTTCCTGCGCAGCCCGGAGGCCAACTACCTCGCCGGTCCTGACGACATCTACGTCTCGCCCAACCAGGTCCGCCGCTGGGGCCTGCGCACCGGCGATACCGTCGAAGGCGAAATCCGCGCGCCCAAGGATGGCGAGCGCTATTTCGCACTGACCAAGATAAGCACGGTCAATTACGATGATCCCGATGCGGTCCGCCACCGCACCAACTTCGACAACCTGACGCCGCTCTATCCCGACGAGCGGCTCAATCTCGACACCACCGATCCGACGGTGAAGGACAAGTCAGCGCGGGTGATCGACCTGATCAGCCCGCAGGGCAAAGGGCAGCGCGCGCTGATCGTGGCGCCGCCGCGGACCGGTAAGACCGTGCTGCTGCAGAACATTGCGAAGGCGATCACCGACAATCACCCGGAAGTGTTCCTGATCGTGTTGCTCGTCGACGAGCGGCCGGAGGAAGTCACCGACATGCAGCGCAGCGTGAAGGGCGAAGTGATCTCGTCGACTTTCGATGAGCCGGCTTCGCGCCACGTGCAAGTAGCTGAAATGGTTATCGAAAAGGCGAAGCGTCTGGTCGAGCACAAGAAGGACGTGGTGATCCTGCTCGACTCGATCACTCGCCTCGGCCGTGCTTACAACACTGTCGTGCCAAGCTCGGGTAAGGTCCTGACCGGCGGTGTCGACGCCAATGCGCTGCAAAGGCCGAAGCGCTTTTTCGGAGCCGCGCGCAACATCGAGGAGGGCGGCAGCTTGTCGATCATTGCCACCGCGCTGATCGACACCGGCAGCCGCATGGACGAGGTCATCTTCGAAGAATTCAAGGGCACCGGTAACAGCGAAATCGTGCTCGACCGCAAGGTTGCCGACAAGCGCATCTTCCCGGCCCTCGACGTTGGTAAGTCGGGTACCCGCAAGGAAGAGCTGCTGGTCGGCAAGGACCAGCTCTCGAAGATGTGGGTCCTGCGCCGTATCCTGATGCAGATGGGCACCGTCGATGCGATGGAGTTCCTTCTCGACAAGATGAAGGATTCGAAGTCCAACGAAGACTTCTTCGCGACGATGAACCAGTAGGCCTGATTTTGATCTTTGAGCTCCCTTCCGGCGGGAGGGAGCTCTTAGCCCAGATGCTTGGCAAAGAATGCGGCGGTGCGTTCGTCCGCGAGCCGGGCTGCCGCCTCGCTGCGCCGCTTGCCCATCTCTGTAGCGAAGCCGTGATCCTCGTCCGGATAATCGTGCAAGGTGACCTTGGGATGACCGTCCAGTCCCTCGTGCATCGCCTGTTGCGCCTCGTGAGGGACAAAGCCGTCATCCTCTGCGATGTGCAGCAACACCGGATTGGCGATGGCGTTCTTCTCTCGGAGCAAATCGGGGACGCCAACCGCGTAGTATCCCACACTGGCATCGGCATCCGTTCGTGCGGCCACCATGAAGGCAAGGCGGCCTCCGAGGCAGTAACCGACCACACCAACCTTATCGACGCCGAGTTGGTCGCGCACGTGGCGGATTGTCGCTTCGATGTCGGCCACACCTTGGTCCTGGTCGAACCGTCCCATCAATTCGAGCGCCTGTTCGAACTGGGCTTCGATGTCGGGGTCGAGCTCCACGCCGGGCTGCAGCCGCCAGAACAAATCGGGCGCCAGCGCAAGATATCCGTCTGCTGCCAGCTTGTCGCACTTCTGGCGGATGCCGGCGTTCACCCCAAAAATCTCCTGAATCACCACGATGGCGGCGCGCGGGGAGCCCGTAGGACGCGCGCAGTAGCCTGCGAAGCTGCCATCGCCGTCCAGGCTGGAAATGGTGACGATCTCGCTCATATAGGCTCCTCCAGGCGTTCACAGGCTATGGAAGCGATACGCCGTTCAACCAAGCGTGTTCCGTTGCTCGGCCGCGCATCCAAAGGCAGGTGGTGCCATGAAGATCAACATCGAGATCGAATGCTCGGCTGAGGAAGCGCGCCGCTTCATGGGTCTGCCCGATGTCGAGAAGGCGAATGCCGTCTACGTCGACACGTTCGCCAAGGCGATGAAGGGTGCGACCAACACCGACCAGTTGCAGGAGTATGCCAGCCAGTTGGCTCCGATGGGACAACTTGGGCTGAAGATGTTCCAGAGCTTCGTTGAAGGTGTGCAGAAGGCTGGCGATAAGCCGAAGGGCGTCGAGCCCGAATAAATCGGCCTACCAGTGGACACCATCTTTGCCTTGTCGAGCGGCTCCCCGCCTGCCGGAATCGCGGTCGTGCGGGTTAGCGGACCACGAGCTTCAGCGGCGTTGGAGAGCTTGGCAGGCGCTTTGCCCCCGCCGCGGCGGGCCCGCCGCGCCTGGTTGCGCGATGGCAAGGGCGGTCTGTTGGACGACGGCCTCGTGCTGTGGTTCCCCGGACCGGCGACGGTGACTGGGGAGGATTTGGTCGAGTTCCACTTGCACGGCGGCCGCGCGGTCGTCGCAGCTGTCGAAGGAGCGCTCCGTGGATTGGCCGGTCTTCGCCCTGCAGAAGCGGGGGAGTTTACCCGAAGAGCCTTCGCCAACGGCCGCATTGACCTAGCCGAAGCCGAGGGGCTCGGAGATCTCCTTGCGGCAGAGACGGAGCTCCAGCGCCAGGCGGCGGTCGGCTTGGCCGGCGGGGCCCTGTCACGGCGGGTCGAGGCTTGGCGTGAGCGCTTGTTGATGCTCTCGGCGCAGCTCGAAGCCACACTCGATTTCGAGGACGAGGATGACGTTGTAGGGTTATCGGCGTCCTTCCAGACCGAGCTGCAGGAACTATGGCAGCAGCTTGATGAGGCACTACAGGCCCCGTCCGTCGAGGTGCTGCGTGAGGGCTTCCGCGTTGCACTGGCTGGGCCTCCGAACGCGGGAAAGTCCACGCTATTCAACGCGTTAGTCGACAGTGAGGCGGCGATTATCGCGCCGCAGGCGGGGACGACCCGCGACGTCCTGGTGCGCCCGGTCGCGCTTGGCGGCGTGCCCTTCAGCTTTGTCGACATGGCGGGCCTGCGCGACGAGGCGGCGGATCCCGTGGAAACCATCGGCATCGAAAGAGCACATATCGAGATTGCTCGCGCAGACTTGGTGTTGTGGCTCGGACCCGAGGGCGAGGGACCCGCGGGAGCCTGGGAGATCGAAGCCCAATGCGACCGGGCTGAGCGTCTAACCAAGCGTGAGCCGATCTTCAGGGTCTCTGCGGTGACCGGCGAGAATCTCGGTGCCCTCAAACGGGCGCTCGTAGATCATGCGCGAGGGGCGATGCCGCGGGCCGGCGAGACGGCGTTGAACAGGCGTCAGCGCGACCTGCTCATCGAAGCCGCCGCCGCGCTCCGCGACATGGAACAGCGTGACCTCTTGCTCGCCGGAGAGAGTTTGCGGCAAGCGCGCCTCGCGTTCGATCGTCTCGTGGGGCGAACTTCGACCGAGGATGTCCTCGATGCGTTGTTCGGGCGATTCTGTATTGGCAAGTAATGTGTTCCACGTGGAACATGCTCGGCTTCGCCTTTGACCCTGTGGTAGCGGGGAACTAGGAGCGCGTGGTGAGCAAGTCTTATGACATCCTGGTTATCGGCGGCGGCCATGCCGGCTGCGAGGCCGCAGCAGCGGCGGCGCGTGCTGGCGCACGTACCGGTCTGGTATCTTTTGATCTGCAGACGATCGGTGCGATGAGCTGCAATCCGGCGATCGGCGGTCTGGGCAAGGGCCATCTCGTTCGTGAGGTCGACGCGTTCGACGGCCTCATCGGGCGCGCCGCCGACGAAGCGGCGATTCACTACCGCATGCTCAACCGCTCCAAGGGCAGCGCCGTGTGGGGCCCACGAGTGCAGGCGGACCGCGCATTGTTCAAAGCCGCCGTGCAACGGATGCTCGCGGATCTCGGTAATTTAGATCTGATCGCAGCTGAGGCTGCAGGGCTCCTTATCAGCAACGGGGCCGTGAGCGGGTTGGAGTTGGCCGATGGCACTCGGCTCAGTGCGTCGGCGGTAATCCTGTGCACCGGTACCTTCCTTGGCGGTACGATGTTCCGCGGCGAAGAGCGGATGACCGGCGGACGGCTTGGGGAGGCATCCGCGCAGAGGCTCGCCGTCCAACTCCGCGATACGAGGCTGCCGATGGCTCGCCTCAAGACTGGTACTCCGCCGCGCCTCGATGGAAGAACGATCGATTGGGCCAGGCTTGAGGAGCAGCCTTCCGATGCCGATCCGTGGACGATGTCGCCAGTCACCGGATCACGGCGCAACCCCCAGATTTTCTGCGCCATAACCCGAACCAACGAGAACACGCACGACATCATTCGCGCCAACCTTCACCGCTCGCCGCTGTTCACCGGCGCCATCGGAGCGGCCGGACCGCGCTACTGCCCGTCCATAGAGGACAAAATCCACCGCTTCGCCGGCCGCGACGGTCATCAGATCTTCCTCGAGCCAGAGGGCCTCAATACTCATCTCGTCTATCCCAACGGCGTGAGCACCTCGCTTCCGGCCGAGATTCAACGTGCTTTGCTTCGGACCATCCCCGGACTGGAGCGGGTCGAAATCCAAGTGCCTGGGTACGCGGTCGAGTATGATCACATCGATCCGCGAGCGCTCGGTCCCGATCTGCAGCTCCGGGTCCTTCCGGGGCTCTACTGCGCAGGTCAGATCAACGGGACGACCGGATACGAAGAGGCCGCTGCCCAAGGATTGTTCGCAGGCATGCACGCCGCCGCCAAAATCCTCGGGCGTGAGCCGGCGCCGCTCGACCGTGGCAATAGCTACATCGCGGTGATGGTCGACGATCTTGTTCTTCACGGCGTAAGCGAGCCCTACCGGATGCTGACGGCCCGGGCTGAGTACCGCCTGCGGCTACGCGCCAACAACGCCACCACGCGGTTGACTCCCCTGGCTATTGCCGCGGGCTGTGTCAGCGAGGAACGGCGTCAATGGTTTGACAAACGGTCTTCTGACCGCGAGCAGTGGGAGCAGGCTCTTGCCCGCGAGGTCTCGGCGACCGAGCTTGAACGAGCATCCCTTCCGGTCCGCCGGGACGGCGGTCGCAAGACTCTGACCGAATGGCTGCGGTTCTCGGGATTGGCCTTGAAGGACCTCCATCCGTGGCTCGGCAAGCAGTTGGACTACGAAAGCGAGCTGGCTTCTGAAGTGTCGGAGGATGCGGCCTATGCTCCCTATTTGGAAAGACAGGAGACGGAGCTTCGGGATCTGCGAGCAAGTGAAGCCGTGAAGCTCGGCGAAACGTTTCCCTATAATCGGGTGCCGGGCCTCTCCAACGAGATGGTCGAACGCCTCACGCAAGCCGCGCCTGCTGATCTTGCTGCAGCCGGGAGAGTGAGAGGAGTTACACCAGCGGCGATGGCTGCCGTTCTGGTCTTCGCGCGGCGGCAGGCGCAGACCGCGTGATTGCGAGCGAAGGAGAAGCCCGCGCGTTTTGTGCCGCCCGCACCGACGCCGCTGGGCTAGCCCGGCTGGAGCGTTTGGCCGCTTTGCTCGGCGCCGAGAACCAGCGACAGAATCTCGTTTCACAAGCGAGCTTAGACGCGGTGTGGCAGCGTCACTTTGCCGATAGCGTGCAACTTATCGACCACGTTCCACGTGAAACGGACGGACGCTGCCTCGATCTCGGCAGCGGAGCAGGCTTCCCAGGGCTCACTATAGCTTGCCTGCGCCCGGACTGGCCGATGGTCCTCGTTGAATCGCGCAAACGACGGGTGGAGTGGTTGGTCCGGGCAAGTGCGGAGTTGGGCCTAGCAAATTGCCTCGTCATCGGGTCACGCCTTGAAACGGTTGATAGCTTCCAAGCAGCCATCATCACCGCTCGGGCCTTTGCTCCCCTTGGAAAGCTGCTCAACTTGTCCGCCCGGTTTTCCACACGGACTACGGTCTGGCTGTTGCCGAAGGGGCGGTCCGCGGCGCAAGAACTGGCGGAGCAGCCAACTTCGGTCCAGCGCATGTTTCACGTGGAACGCTCGCAAACGGATGACGGAGGCGGCATACTGCTGGGCAGAGGGGTGCCAGACTTGCCATGATCCGTATCGCCATAGCCAATCAAAAGGGCGGGGTGGGCAAGACCACCACCGCGATCAACATCGCTACGGCCATGGCTGCGACAGGATGGAAGACCCTCCTGATCGATCTCGATCCGCAGGGCAATGCCTCCACGGGGCTCGGCATCGGCGCAACCCAGCGCGAGCTTTCCAGCTACGATCTTCTTGTTGATCAGGCGTCAGTCGACAGCTGCGCTGTGCCCAGTGGTATTCCCGGACTCGACGTTATTCCGGCCACAGTCGACCTCAGTGGTGCCGAGGTGGAGCTGGTTGGGATGAGTGGCCGCGCCGGACGGTTGCGTGAAGCGTTGGCCGATCATCGTGATCATGACATCTGCTTCATCGATTGTCCGCCCTCGTTGGGCCTGCTCACCTTGAACGCGTTGACCGCAGCCGACACCCTGATGGTGCCGCTACAGTGCGAGTTCTTCGCACTGGAAGGGCTAAGCCAGCTTCTGCAAACCGTCGAGCAAGTGCAACAGCGCTTCAACTCGGAGCTGGGCATCATAGGCATCGTGTTGACGATGTTCGATCGTCGCAACCGGCTGACGGACCAGGTCGCGGAGGACGTGCGCGAAATACTCGGTAAGCTGGTGTTCGAGGCGGTCATTCCCCGCAACGTCCGGCTGTCGGAAGCACCCAGCCACGGCTTGCCGGCGCTGATCTACGATCATTCGTGTGCCGGTAGCCGCGCCTACATGGCGCTGGCACGCGAACTGATCGCCCGCCTTCCCAAAGAAAGGGTCGCCGCATGAGTTCCGATGAAGCCGCAACGCACGCTCGCCCATCAGCCAAGCGTGGCCTCGGACGGGGCCTCGGTGCGCTCTTAGGCGAAGTCCGCCGCGAGGAGCCACTGGTCACGACCGGGTCCGACCATACCCACGATGCCGTGGTATCGCCGCGTCCGGCCGGGTTAGCCAATGTCGCCGTGGCCGCGATCGAACCGCATCCTGAGCAGCCACGTCGCCATTTCGACGAAGCGGCCTTGTCCGATCTGGCCGCGTCAATCTCCGAGCGAGGGCTCATCCAACCCGTCGTGGTGCGTCCCCTCGGTTCTGGCCGATACCAACTCGTCGCCGGCGAACGCCGTTGGCGCGCGGCCCAGAAAGCGCAATTACATGAAATTCCGGCATTAATTCGCCAGCTTGACGAGCGCGAAGTCACCGCTCTCGCGCTCATTGAGAATATCCAGCGTGAAGATCTCAACCCGATCGAGGAAGCCAGAGCGTATAAACGATTGGCGAAGCTCGAGAACATGCCGCAGACGGAAATCGGCAAGCTTGTCGGCAAGTCCCGCAGCCATGTCGCGAACTTCCTGCGCTTGCTCACCCTGCCGCCCCCGGTAATCGCGCATCTGGAGGCGGGCCGCCTCGACATGGGCCATGCGCGAGCCTTGATCGGGCACTCGCAATGTGCCGAGCTCGCACAGCGCGCGGTCGACGAGGGACTTTCGGTGCGAGAAGTCGAGAAGTTGGTGCGACGTTCCGAGTCGCCCAAGCCCCGACGCCAGGCGCGGGAAGGGCGGGACTCGGCCGAAGATGCTGACATCGTAGCGGTGCAGAGCCATCTTGAGGATATTCTCGGGCTGCCGGTACGGATCGCAGCCGACACCGACCCCCGATCAGGCACGGTAACGATCCGCTACCGGACGCTCGACCAGCTCGATCTGATTTGCCAGCGGTTGACGGGGGGCGCCATCTAGCGGGGCTACCTAGGCAGCCTGGCTTGTCTCTTTATTCCGATCCGGAGTTGCGCGGCGCGACTCCGCGACGCCTCTCCGACGCTCTAGTCGGCGCGGATCCTCTTTGCGGCCCCTCGGCGCGGCTGCACCTGCCGAGCCGGCGGCTCCATTCCCGCGGCCGGCACAGCCTCGCAGTTGCACGGGCGGTCGCGGCGTTCGGTAACAATCGGGACCCTGACCCACATCACGGGCCCTTGATAGGCGAGGCCGGACTCCGAAGCGTGGCCGCTATAGCTTTGTTCGTAACGTAGTAGGTAATCTTCGCAGGCATCGATGCGGCGATCTTCGCGATCGCGGTCGGCGGCGGCGCCGATGGTGCCCCCGATAACGACTCCCGCAATACCGCCAATTCCGGCGCCGAGCAGAGTGCCCCCGAGACGGCTACCCTCGGCGATCCGATTACCCGCTATGCCGCCGGCTATGGCACCGAGGATTCCGCCCACGGCTTCACCCTGGTGCTGACCGGCCGAATCATAGGAATGGGCGCGGCATCGCTGCAGCCAGTGTGCGCGTTGCGCCGCCGTGTAACCTAGAGGGCGGCCAGAACGCAGCGGCGGCCATTCGGAAGCGCTATGGTAAGCCTGCGGGGGGTAAGCTTGATGCTCGTTCACCACGGTGCTGCCGACCGGCTCAGGGCCGTCATCCCCGTCTTCGTCCCATACGAACACATCATCGTAGAGTTCGGGAAGCGGCGGGGGCGGGCCCGGGTCGTAGGGGACGTTCTGCCCGGCGGCTGGAACCGACGAAAGGGCCCAAGCGGTAGCGGTAAGTATAGCGGCGCAGCGGATCGACATCTGCGGTTTCCTCGGACCGGCGCGGAGTGACAGCCCGCGCGCTCAACTGCAAACGGCTTATACCCAGGGGCGGAGTCTTGAAGCCCGCCGTGTGTGCCCTGTCCCGAAACGGGCCGCTCAGATCCGTACCGCTACTCTTGCCGCCAGCGCTTCCATGCCAGCTTGATCTTCGACATCGAACCGCGCGGGCAGCGGGCTGTCGAGGTCGATGACCGCGATGGCACGGCCGTCGCGGAGCACCGGCACCACCAGTTCGGAGCGGCTCGCTGCATCGCAGGCTATGTGGCCGGGGAACTCGTGCACGTCTTCGACAAGCTGCGTTCGTTGTTGCGCAGCAGCCGCACCGCACACGCCCTGGCCCAGCGGTATCCGAATGCACGCCGGTTTTCCGCAGAAAGGGCCCAGAACCAGTTCCTCGCCGATCAAGCGGTAGAAGCCGGCCCAATTGAGATCCGGGACGAGCTGCCAGATCAGCGCCGCGACATTCGCCATGTTGGCGACGGCGTCCGGCTCACCGGCTGTCAGGGCGTCGGCTGCCGAGAGCAACTCGTTGTAGAGTTCGCCCTTGGGCAGCGCGGGGTCGGCGGCGAAGTCGTACATGACGAGTGCCTAGCGGCGGAATGCGTTGCCGCAAAGCGACCGTTCGCTTATCCACCCTGCATGCACATCCTGAAGAAGATCGCCATCGGCCTGGTGGTCGTCATCCTCGTCCTGGGCGTCGCCGGCTGGTGGATGCTGCGTGGCAACCCGGCCGAGTACTCGGTCGAGGATGTGACCGGAACCGATCCCATTCTGGCTCAGCCGAACAAGGAGACCATCCCGACCGTGCAAGTGGCGGAGCCGATCGGCTGGCCGGACGGGGCTGCTCCCGACGCTGCCGAGGGCTTGGTGGTCAATCGCTTTGCCGATGGCCTGCAGCATCCGCGGGTTATCTATGCGATGCCCGGCGGCGATATTCTGGTCGCCGAGGCCAACGCTCCGGAACGCGTCCTGGCAGGCGGCGGCATCGTCAATTTCGTGGCCGGGTTCCTGTTCCGCCGTGCCGGAGCAGCCGTGCCGTCTCCGAACCGGCTGGTGCTTCTCCGGGACGCCGACGGCGACGGTGTCGCCGAAGCCCGGCACGTACTGCGCGACGATCTCGACTCGCCGTCGGGAATCGCCTGGCACGATGGCAACCTCTACGTCGCCAACCACAATGCCGTGCTGCGCTTTGACTACGCAGAGGGCGCAACGACGCTGACCGGCCAGCCCGAGAAGCTGATGGACCTGCCGCCGGCCGGCAACCATTGGATGCGGAACATCATCCTCAACGAGGACGGCACCCGGCTGTTCGTCGCGGTCGGCTCGGCTTCGAACATCGGCGAAGGCGGCATGGCGATCGAGGCGGGCCGCGCCGCGATCCACGAGCTCAACCTCGAAGATGGCAGCTCGCGAATCTACGGCTCTGGGCTGCGCAATCCTAACGGCTTGGCCTGGAACCCTTGGAGCGAGGAACTTTGGACCACCGTCAACGAGCGCGACATGCTTGGATCCGACTTGGTACCGGACTACCTGACCAACGTGCCGGTGGGTGTCACTTACGGCTGGCCGTGGCTCTATTGGGGCGAAACCGTCGACTTGCGCGTCGACGCGCCGATGCCGAACTTCCTGGTCGAGTACGTCCGCACGCCCGAGTACGCGCTGGGGCCGCATGTGGCTGCGCTCGGGCTGACATTCACGCGCGAGGGCTCACGAATGGGCGATGCGTTCGGACGGGGCGCTTTCATTGCCCGCCATGGCTCGTGGAACCGCAAGCCGCCATCGGGGTATGACGTCGTCTTCGTTGCTTTCGACGAGCGCGGCAATCCGATCGGTAAGCCGGTGCCGGTGCTCGGCAGCTTCCTCGCCGGCGATGGGCAGACTCATGGGCGCCCGACCTGGGTGGCTTGGGACGCCACGGGTGCTCTCTTGGTCAGCGACGATACGGGCAATATCATCTGGCGCGTCGTCGCACTCCGGGCGACCCCGGCCGGACCTCAGGTCCGTATCCAAGGTGAGCGGATGCCCCCCCGGATCGAGCTGCGCGGCGATCCGTCTCGCGCTTTCGACGAACCGCCAGCGGGCCCGTAGTCTTTCGAGGCTCAGCCGTTACCGGCGCAGCGGCTGCCCGGCGCGTCCGGCGAGCTCAACGATGAAGTGCCAAGCGATTCGCCCGGACCTCGCACCGCGCCGCTTGGCCCATTCCAGTGCTTCGGCTTCGCTCCAGGCCAAGCCGTACTCTTCGGCATAGCCGCGCACGATCTCCAGATATTCGTCCTGAGAGCAAGCGTGGAAGCCGAGCGAAAGGCCGAAACGATCGGCCAGAGCAAGCTGGTCGTCGACCACGTCACGTGGATTTATAGGATCGTCCTGTTCGTCCATCCGCCGCGGCACGATCGCACGGCGGTTGGAGGTCACTGCCAGCCGCACGTTAGCTGGTCGCGCTTCCACACCGCCATCAAGCCAGGATCGCAAATGCCGCGGCCCGGTGGCGTCTCCGGGCGCAAACCCCAGGTCGTCGATGAACACGATGAACCGGCGCTCGACAGGCGCCAGGGCGGCGAACAGCGCCGAAAGCGATCCAACCGCATCGGTGGCCACTTGGACCAGTGCGACCCGGCCAGGCTCCGCCTGCTGCGCGGCTAGGACGGCCGAGCGAACGAGTGCGCTTTTGCCCATGCCGCGCGCCCCCCATAGCAGCATGTCGTGGGCCGCGTGGCCCCGCGCATGGCGCAGGACGTTCTCGGCGGCCGCGGCCTTCTGACGATCGATACCTCGGAGCAGCTCGAGTCCTGGCGCCTCCAGTTGCACGACCGGGCGCGCCGATGCGCCTTCCCAGACGTAGGCGGGGGCGGCTAGCCAATCGGTGACAGCTTGGTGTTTCATCTCCGCCTCGCCTATAGCGCGCCGCGATGGGCGACAAGGCACCGGAATGGCTGGCAACTGATGTGCAAGGGATTGCTCGCGCCGCCGATCTACTACGATCGGGACGACTGGTCGCGGTGCCGACTGAAACGGTTTATGGCCTCGCCGCCCGAGCCGACAGCGAGCAGGCGGTGGCGGAAGTCTTCCGCGCCAAGAGGCGGCCCGATTTCAATCCGCTGATCGTCCATGTACCGTCACTGGCCGCGGGGCGCGAACTCGCCCGTTTCGATGCGAACGCCGAGCTCCTGGCCGAGCGCTTCTGGCCTGGCCCCCTCACACTGGTGCTTCCTTCCCAGCCGGGCAGTGGGATCGTGCCTGCGGTTACGGCCGGGTTGGCCACGATTGCGCTGCGCATGCCGGCGCATCCCGCCACTCTGGCCCTGCTAGAGCAAACAGGATTGCCGCTGGCGGCACCTTCCGCGAATCGCAGCGGGGGAGTCAGTCCGACCACGCCGCAGCACGTGGCTCAATCGTTGGGGCCGGCGGTGTCGGCCATCCTTGATGGTGGCCCGTGCGCCCGGGGCCTGGAATCCTCGATTGTCGCCTTGCGCGAGGACGGAAGCTGGCATCTGCTCCGTCAAGGGCCGATAACGGAAGAAGGGCTGGTGGCGCTGCTCGGGGCTCCCGCGCCTCTTTCGGATGCGCGGATCGAGGCTCCGGGACAACTCGCCCGCCATTACTCGCCCGGAAAACCGCTGCGTCTCGGCGTTTCGCAAGCCAGTGACGATGAGTTTCTTGTAGGGTTCGGCCTGGTCGAGGGTGACTGCTCGCTTTCGCAACGCGGCGATCTCGCCGAGGCCGCGGCGCGCCTCTATGCCTGCCTCCACGAAGCGGCCGCATCGGACAAGCCACGCATCGCAGTGGCGCCAGTGCCGCAAGATGGTATTGGCGCCGCTCTCAACGATCGCCTGCAGCGCGCTGCCGCCTAGTTCGGCTCTACCGGGATCGACGGCAGCAATACCTGCATCTCGGCATAAGTGGTACGGGCCTGTTCGCAGGCGCGGCGGTCGCCGTCAGTGCAGCGGGTTAGCTGACGATCGTAGTCCCGCTGTAGCCGCCCAAGCCGTTCCTCGCGCTGACGTATCTCGCGGCCGCGCTTCTGGTCGGCCTCTGACTGGCTGGTGGTCGCCAGGTCCACACCTTTGCTGGCAGCGCGAACCGGGAGTGTCGCTACGCCAATCGCCGTTTTGGCCAAGCACCCCTGCAACGCGAACGCTGCGGCGACGACGGCAACCATTCGCACTGCATAAGGCATGGCCGTTCTCCTTAGGTGCGTTCTAGGTACGGCACGCTTGCAGGCGTGTGAACCCGACAGGGCGGATAGGCTCAGTCTTTACCTCCTGCGGACGAGAAAAGGGCCGCGCGGATCACTCCGGCGACCCCTTGTCTCGCTTGGGTGCCGGTCAGGCGTCTTCGGTTGTGCTCTCGTAGTACTGCGGCGCGTGGGTCTTCAGCACGTCGAGAATCTTGGCGAGCGCGGTCGGCTCGTCGGTTTTTTCCATCGCCGCCAGTTCGCGGGCCAACCGGCTCGACGCCGCTTCGAAGATCTGGCGCTCGGAGTAGCTCTGCTCCGGCTGGTCTTCCGGACGAAACAGATCACGCGTCACCTCGGCGATCGACACCAGGTCGCCCGAGTTGATCTTCGCTTCGTATTCCTGGGCCCGGCGCGACCACATAGTACGCTTGACCTTGGGTTTGCCCTTCAGGGTCTCCATGGCTTCCTTGAGCGTCTTGTCGCTCGAAAGCTTGCGCATCCCAATGGCTTCGACTTTGTTCACAGGGACACGGAGCGTCATTCGTTCCTTCTCAAAGCGAAGCACGTAAAGTTCGAGCTTCATTCCGGCGATTTCTTCGCTCTGCAGCTCGACTACTCGGCCAACCCCATGCTTGGGGTACACGACGTAGTCGCCGACATCGAATGCGGGGGCATTCACAGCCATCTTGCTTACTTGTCCTTTCTTGGGGCAGGAATGGGAGTGCAAGACAGTACTATGGCCGCACGACCCGGCGCAGCCTGGCTTGCCTGCATTTGCATCTGGTTTGGCGGGGGCCTGCCTTCCTAATCCCGACCATCGCCCTAGCAGACGGGCGGAGCCAGGTATTATATAGCAGATTCGCAACAAAATTACCACCCCTGCCCGTCATCGAGGCAAGGGCGGCCGTTTCTTTGTCGAGCGGCGGGCTCCGCGGGTGCGAAGCGCCTAGTCGCCTTCGCCAGGTTCGGCGGAGAAGTGTTGCTCGAACTTGCCTTCGACGCCCTTGAACGCATCGGCGTCGGCCGGCGGGTCCTTCTTCTGGGTGATGTTGGGCCATTCGGCCGAATAGCTCGCGTTGAGCTCGAGCCATTGCTCCAAGCCGCCTTCGGTGTCGGGCAGAATCGCCTCGGCCGGGCACTCGGGCTCGCACACGCCGCAGTCGATGCACTCGGAAGGATTGATGACGAGCATGTTCTCGCCTTCATAGAAGCAATCCACGGGACAGACCTCGACGCAGTCGGTGTACTTGCACTTGATGCAGGCTTCGGTGACGACGTAGGTCATTTCTGCGCTTCCCCTTCTGCGTTTTCCGGATCGGGTCCCGGCGGCGCGTCGTGGCCCGCTATGCCGTTTGCCCTGCCAGCGTCAAGCGGGCGGTAACAGGCCTGAGCTTCGCTAGGGGGGCCGCGCCGCTCCGGCAAAGCAAGGATTTCTATCACCAGGACACGGTTGCGTAGCGGCAAGGTCAGGACATCGCCGACAGCGATCGGCAGGTCCTGACGCAGGACCCGCTCGGCATTACGGCGAATGTGGCCTTCTGCAATCCAGCGTTGCGCCAGCGTCCGGCTCTTGGCGAAGCGTAGCGCGTGGAGCAGCCGATCGATCCGCATGCAACGTGGGGCTAGCGCACCAGGTCTGCCAGGGCCGCGAAGGCGCCGCCCTCGCGAACCGGGGCCGGCCGCTTCTCAGGCACCCGATCCTTGCGCGGCGCGCGCCAGCTCCAGAGGGTTGGGGCGGGTGGACCGAACGCCCCTTCTGGGAGCGGCCGCGTCTCGCCGGCACGAAAACCGGCGTCGCGCATCAGCAGGCGAAAGTTTTCGGGAGCAAGGCCCATCGAGGTGGCAAGTGCCGGATCCACCCGGAACAAGCGGTTGCCGGCGGCGGCGCGTTGCTCATGTGCCGCCCGGAACAGCTTTTCGGCCATGTCAATCCGGATGGCCTGCCCCCCCGCGCGGCGATAACCGGCCGGGAGCCGCCCCTTTTTGGCCGCCGCACCTGCGGTGATGACGGGTTCCATGGCCTCCTGAACCGGGCGCCGATCGGCACCGATCGCCTGGAGAAGCCGCCGAGCTCCCGGCTTGAGCAGCGCCGCTACGAACACGTCGAGAGCGCCGATGGTGACGCCGAGTCGTCGGAGCAAGGGGCGCTTGTCTTTCGGCACGTGCGCCAGACCCGCCTCCTCACGGGCAATCGTCCCGTTGGAGTCGGCCAGAGTGAGCAGAAGGGCCCGCACTTCGCTGCCCGCCTCCGGCGACAGCGCTGCCGCCTCGATCTCACGAAGCGGAGCGAGCGGCGTGAGCTGACCTTCGAGCCATAAATCCAAGGCTTCTGTCAGCCGCGACCGCTGCACCGGCTCGAGCACGCTCAGTTCCTTGCCCAACACCAGGCGGGGGCAGCTTGCGGTCTTGCCGCGCTCGAGGCGGGCTATCACCCTGCCTTCGCGCCGCACTTCGCCGCGCGTAATGCTGAGTTCCCCCAGCTCGTCCCTGACCAGTGCCTCGGCCTTGAAGGCCAACAGCTTTGGCAGGTGCTTCTCGGCGGCTGCGAGCATCAGTCTGCGGTCTTCGTGACTGGCATCGGCATCGACGACGAAGCGGAATCCTTCGAGGTGCCCGATCGGCTCATCCTCGACCAAGACCCGTCCGGCATCGTCGAGTGTCACGCGCAGCAGTCCGGCGTCTTTGCCCAAAGTCTTCATCAGGATCGTCGTCCTCCGGTTGACGAAGCGCTCGGTCAGCCGCTGGTGCAGCGCGTCCGAAAGCCGCCGCTCCGCGTCTCGGGCCCGCGCGCCCATCTCATCGCGCGCCAGCACCCAGTCGGGACGCTGGCAGATGTAAGCCCAGCTGCGGATCGCCGCGATCCGGCCCTGCAGCGTGTCGATATCGCCCTCGGTCCGCCCCAGCTCGGCCACTCGCGCCGCTACATAGTCGGCTCCGAGGTATCCGTCGCGCAAATCTTCCCATAGCCGCGCCACGAAGCGCGCGTGGGTGTCGGGCCCTTGCTGGCGGAAGTCGGGAAGCTGGCAAACCTCCCAGAAACGCTGCACCTGGCGCGGCGTCTTGACGCCGGCGGCGATTGCCGGCTCTTCGCTCAGCCGCCGCAATACCGCCAGGTCGATGGCTTCCGGGGCCGGCGCCAGTTCCGGCACGTCGGGTTTGGCTTCGAGATCGGCGAGCAGGGCCCGCAGGCTACTGAATCGCGGCTCGGCCTCGCGCCAGAACAGCCGGGTCAGCGGCGCAAAGCGATGCTGCTCGATGGCGTAGATCTCGTCATCTGTGAAGTTCAGCGCGTCATTGTCGCGGGCGGAGAGGGTGCCGAACGTACCATCCTGCTGGTGCCGCCCGGCGCGTCCGGCGATCTGCGCCATCTCGGCCGGCGTCAGCCTGCGCTGCCGCACCCCGTCGAATTTCGAGAGCGAGGCAAAGGCCACGTGCGTGACGTCAAGGTTCACGCCCATTCCGATCGCATCGGTCGCGACGATGTAGTCGACCTCGCCCGACTGG
Source organism: uncultured Erythrobacter sp. (assembly GCA_964439725.1). Classification (GTDB taxonomy): domain Bacteria; phylum Pseudomonadota; class Alphaproteobacteria; order Sphingomonadales; family Sphingomonadaceae; genus Croceibacterium_A. Next base: position 61,221 of record CAYTPY010000002.1, read on the forward strand.
AACAGCTGGACCTGACGATTGCGAGTTTCCGGGCTCAATCCGCCCATCACGACCGCGGCGCCGCCGCGAAAGCGGCGCAGCATCTCGGCCACCGCGTAGACCTGCTCGACTGAAAAAGCGACGACGGCGGAGCGGGGCGGCAGGCGCGACAGCTTCTTGGCGCCAGCATAGCTCAAGGTGGAGAAACGCGGCCGATCCTCGACGACCGTCTTGGGCAAGAGCGCTTTGACGATCGGTTCGATCGTTGCCGAGCCGAGCAGCATGGTCTCCTCGCGGCCTCGCGCATTGAGGAGGCGGTCGGTGAAGATGTGCCCGCGCTCACGGTCGGCGGCGAGTTGCACTTCGTCCAATGCCACGAAGGCGAGCCCGCCCCCGTCCCGCGGCATGGCTTCGGCAGTGCAGAGGTAGTAGCGGGCCCCTTCCGGCTCGATCCGCTCTTCGCCGGTAATTAGCGCGACCTGATTGTCCCCCTTGATGGCCCGCACCCGGTCGTACACCTCGCGGGCCAGCAGGCGCAGGGGAAAGCCGATGGCGCCGCTCGAATGGCCGCACAGCCGCTCGATGGCGAGGTGAGTCTTGCCGGTGTTGGTCGGGCCGAGCACGGCCCGCAGCCGGCTGTCAGAGCGGGGGGTGATCACGATGCTGACAGTGTGGGGTCATGGCGCCGTCAGCGCAAGCGCAGCCGCCGTTCCCGGCCCGAGCCACGTTTCGCCGCAGCAAGGACTCCATTTGCCTCAGTTAGTGGGAAATTAACTTTGTGATGCGAAAGGCTTTTGCCACTAAGCGGCCGGGATCGGGCTGCGCCTTCTTCGCCTCGGATCGGCAGGAAGTGCGCCCCGCACTGGAGGGTGCGTTTGTTCAAAGACATCGGGATCGACGCCGGGGTAGAGCCCGCCGCGCAGCGTGCGGCGGCTATCGCTGCTCGCGCGCCTTCCTGGCGTGAGCGGGCAGCGGCGCGGCTCGCCTCGCTCGACCTCGTGGCTGATTTGGGCCAGGATATCGGCTCACGCCGTTGGGTGCGCGGGGCGGGGACGCTGCTGGGGCTGTCGGCGATAGCGCTTGCCGGATGGCCGGGCTTCACTGCCGTCGAAGCTGCGCCGCTGATGGTGATCGACGATCCGGTCCGCGACGAATTCCGTAGCCAGATGATCATGCCGCTGGCGCTCGGCAGCGACAGCGGCCGCCGCATGGGCGCAACGGCGGCAGTCGTTCCGCTCGCCACCGCGCCGGAGCGGCCGCGTCTGGACCTCGAAGCGACGCTCGCGCCCGGCGATGGGTTCGATCGCATGCTGCAGCGCGCGGGAGTCGGTGCCGCCGAAGCCGATATGGTCGCCTCGCTCGTGGCCAATGAGGTTCCGCTGGCCGACATAGCTGCGGGCACCAAGTTCGACATTGCCCTCGGTCGCCGACCTGCACCCGACGCGAACCGCCCACTCGAGGCGCTGTCGTTCCGCGCCCGCTTCGACCTGCAGCTTGCGGTGGCGCGTGACGCGTCTGGACGGCTCGTACTCGATCCGCGGCCGATCAAGGTCGATACCACGCCGCTGCGCGTGCGCGGTGTCGTCGGTCCGAGCCTCTACCGTTCGGCACGCGCTGCGGGGGCTCCCGCCAGTGCGGTCCAGCAGTACTTGCGCACCCTGAGCGCGGAGGTCGATTTCGACCGCGGCATCTCCAGCAACGACGAATTCGACCTGATCGTCGAGTACAAGCGCGCCGCAACCGGCGAGGTCGAGGCCGGGAACTTGATCTACGCCGCGATCCTGCGCGACGGAAAGCCGCGCAAGCAGATGCTGCGCTGGGGCAAGGACGGTCAGTTTTACGAGGCCTCCGGCGTCGCCGAGCAGCGCGCCGGCCTGATCGCGCCGGTGTCGGGCCGCGTCTCGTCGAACTACGGCATGCGCCGGCACCCGATCCTCGGCTATCGCCGCATGCATTCGGGCCTCGATTTCAAAGCCAGCTACGGCACGCCGATCTATGCGGTCAGCGACGGCACGGTCCAGTTTGCAGGCCGCAACGGCGGGCATGGCAACTACGTGCGCATTTCGCACGGTGGCGGCTTGGCGACCGGCTATTCGCACATGAGCCGGATTGCGGTGTCGAACGGCTCGCGGGTCCGGCGCGGCCAGGTCATCGGCTATGTCGGTTCAACTGGCCTCTCTACCGGTCCGCACCTCCATTACGAGATGTACCGCAATGGCCAGGCGGTGAACCCGTCGAGCGTCAAGTTCGTGACTCGCGCCCAGCTCACCGGCCGCGAGCTGACCGGCTTCCGGGCGCGGCTTGCCGAGCTGCAGCGCGTGGCACCCGGCGCGGCCTTGGCCAGTTTGGCTCCTGATCCCACGGTTCGCGGCGAACCGGTTCGCGAGATCGACCGGCTCGACGCCAAGCGCATCGGTTAAGCCCCAGCGGTCCATCTCAAGGGGGGCGTGATTGCCCGAGCTGGTGTTTTCCGGCAGGAGACGGTCGATGACTGGCTCCTATCCTGACCTTCGCCTGCGCCGCCCGCGCGTTCACGCCTGGAGCCGCGCGCTGCACCGTGAAACCGTGCTCACGCCGGCCGATCTGATCTGGCCGCTGTTCGTCACCGAAGGCAGCGGCGTCGAGGAGCCGATCGGCACGCTTCCCGGGGTGTCGCGCTGGTCGGTGGATCGCCTGGGGGAACGGGCGCGCGAGGCGGTCTCGCTGGGCATCCCGTGCGTGGCGCTGTTTCCGAATACGCCGGCCGACAAGCGCAGCGACGATGGCCAGGAGGCGCTCAACCCGGACAACCTAATGTGCCGCGCAATCAAGGCGATACGCGATGCCTGCGGGTTCGATATCGGCGTGCTGACCGACGTCGCGCTCGACCCCTATACGAGCCACGGGCAGGACGGCTTGCTCGACGATTCCGGCTATGTCGCCAACGACGAAACAGTTGCGACACTTGTCAATCAAGCGCTTAATCAGGCCCGTTCGGGGGCCGATATCGTTGCACCGAGCGATATGATGGACGGACGTGTTCGGGCGATCCGCACGGCGCTCGAGACGGAGGGCCACCCCAACGTCCAGATCATGAGCTATGCGGCGAAATACGCGAGCGCGTTCTACGGTCCATTCCGCGACGCGGTCGGCTCGCGCGGTTTGCTCAAGGGCGACAAGAAGACTTACCAGATGGATCCGGCCAACGGCGAAGAGGCGCTGCGCGAAGTCGCGCTCGACTTGGCCGAAGGGGCGGACAGCGTGATGGTCAAGCCCGGCCTGCCATACCTCGACATCGTCCGCCGGGTGAAGGAGCGGTTCGAGGTACCCGTCTTCGCCTACCAGGTCAGCGGCGAGTACGCGATGATCGAAGCCGCGGCGGCGGCCGGGGCCGGCGAGCGCGAGGCGCTGGTTCTGGAAACCCTGATGGCGTTCAAGCGCGCCGGCTGCAGCGGCGTGCTGACATACCACGCGCCGCTGGCGGCCCGACTGCTCGGTGAGTGACACTGTCCTAACGACCGAGCGGCTGATCCTGCGCGGTTTCCGCGAGGAAGATCTGCCGCAATGGCTCGAGCACATGAATACGCCCGAGATCCGCGCGCATCTGGGCGGGGTCAGGTCGCCCGAGGAAGTCGCCGCGCAAATCCAGCGCGCCAAAGCGAGCTGGAACGACGCAACGAGCGGTTACCTCGCGGTCGTTCGCCGCGCCGACGGCGAGTTCCTCGGCCAATGCGGCTGCGGCGTGCTGACGAGCGAGGCCGCGCCCGAGGAGATGCGCGGTGAGCTTGAGATCGGCTGGCAGCTGCGGGCCGACCGCTGGGGTCAAGGCTACGCGACTGAAGCGGCGCGCGCCATGCTGGAGCTCGTTTTCGGCCGGTTCGGACGCTCGCTCATCTACTCGCAGACCTCCGAGGCCAATTGGCGATCGTGGCGAGTGATGGAGCGGCTCGGCATGGAGCGGATGGCGCATCTCGACTACGACGACCCGCTCTACCCGCCCGAAGAGAACCCGACCAAAGTCTATGGCCTGACCCGCGGTGAGTGGGAGCGGCGAGCGGCGTGAGCGGCGCGGCGCGTGCCCCTCGCCGGTGGCTGTTTGCCGCCACGATCCTTACCGGCAGTTTCCTGTTGTTCCTGGTGCAGCCGATGGCGGCGCGCATGGCTCTGCCGCGGCTGGGCGGGGCGCCGAATGTCTGGAACAGCGCGATGCTGGTCTACCAGGCCCTGCTGCTCGGCGGTTATGCTTACGCCCACGCGCTATCGCGCCTGCCGATCGGCCGGCAGGCGGCGATCCACCTGACCCTGCTGGCCGCCGCCGCGCTGACCCTGCCGATCGCGATGCCGGAGCTCGCCCCTTTCCCGCCGGGACAGGAGGCGTTCCGGGTGCCGTGGCTGTTCGTGCTGACCGTGGGCCCGCTGTTCTTCGTGGTCTCGGCGCAAGCTCCGCTGATGCAGCGCTGGTTCGCCGCGAATCCGCACGCAGGCGATCCCTATCCGCTCTATGCGGCGTCCAATCTCGGCAGCTTCGCAGGGCTTCTCGCCTACCCTCTGGTCGCGGAGCCGCTGCTTCCGCTGACGGCGCAAAGCGGCGCCTGGGCGGCGGGATACGGCTTGCTGATCGGGCTGGTGGCGCTGACCGCGCTGGCGCGCCGCGGCGCCGGGCGCAGCGCAGCCGCGCCGGTCGATGTGTCGCCGGCGCCCCCTCCCGGGTGGCGGCGCACCCTGCTGTGGCTAGCGCTGTCGGCCGTCCCTTCCGGCCTCATGCTGTCGACGACGACGCACCTCACCACCGACATCTTCGCGGTGCCGATGCTGTGGGTCATTCCGCTCGGGCTCTACCTGCTGTCGTACTCGATCGCCTTTGCGGCGCGCAGCCGCCTCGCAGCGACCATATCGCTATTCGCCCCGATCATCCTGTGCATCGACGGAGCCGTGGCGATGATGGCGGCGGAAAGGCCCGGCATGCTCGCCGCCGCGGCCAGCCTGATCCTCTTGTTCGTCGTCGCCGTCGCTCTCCATTTCCGCCTCTACGAGACCCGGCCCGAGCCGGCGCGGCTGACCCAGTTCTACCTCGTCATCTCGGCCGGGGGCGCCCTCGGCGGCCTTTTCACCGCGCTGATCGCCCCGCTGGTGTTCGACTGGACCTGGGAGCATCCCTTGCTGATCCTGGCGGCCGCGGCTCTCGTTCCGCTTCGCTATTGGTCCAAGTGGCTGGCCGGCCTCTTGCCGGACACGAGCCTGCGGCAGATCATCCTGGCGTTCCTTCTGCTTGTCGTGGCGATCGCCGCTGGCCTGTTGCGGAGCGGGCCCCGTTTCGAGGCGTGGGGCGGGGTGGACTTGCTGATCTTCGCAGTTCTTTTGGTATTGATCGTATTCGTCACCACCGCGCGCTGGGTCTACGTGCCCGCCTGCGCCGTGCTGATCGCGGCCGCTGGAGGCGTGGATCAGGCGCGGCTGACACTCGAAGACGTGCGCAGCCGAAGCTACTTCGGGATCTACACCGTAAACGACTTGCCCGAAGGACCCCGGCAACTGCTGCACGGCACCACGCTCCACGGCATTCAGCACCGCGTCGACGGCGTGCCGAGCCTAGCGCCGACGACCTATTACGGCCCCGATTCGGGTGCGGGCCTGGCGCTGCAGTCGGCCGAACGCCTGTTCGGTCCGCAAGCGAGCGTCGGGATTGTCGGCCTGGGAGTGGGGACGCTGGCTTGCTACAGGCGTCCCGGACAGAGCTGGACGTTTTACGAGATCGATCCGGAAATCCTCGAATATTCGCAGCAGGGCGTGTTCACGTTCGTTCAGCAATGCGCGCCTGACGCTTCCATCGTCATCGGCGATGCGCGGCTCAAGCTGGCGGAGGCGGCGCCGGGCAGTTTCGACCTGCTGCTGATCGATGCGTTCTCGTCGGATGCGATCCCGCTGCATCTGCTCACCGAAGAGGCTCTCGACGTCTATTTCCGGGCTCTTGGCCCCGAAGGCATTCTGGTCATGCATATCTCCAACCGGTTCATCGACCTGGAGCCGGTGATCGCCGCGATCGCCGAGCACCAAGGCTACGCCGCGGCCGTGAGGCGGGACCGTACCCGGCAGGGATCGCTCAGCACGTCGGACTGGGTCGCGCTCGCGCGATCGCCGGACCGGCTGGCGCAACTCACCGGCGAGTCCGGCTGGAACGATCTGCGGCCCGCCACTCAATCTCCGTGGCGGGACGACTATGCGTCCATCCTGCCGCATATTCGCTGGAGCAGCCTGTTTTGAGGACGACGACATGAACTATCCTGGCGCAACGATCCTGCCGTTCGAAGGCAAGCATCCGCAAATCCACGAGACCGCCTTCGTCGCGCCGGGCGCGCGGATCATCGGGGACGTGACGATCGGGCCCGAAGCGAGCGTCTGGTACAACTGCGTCCTGCGCGGCGACATTCACCGGATCGAGATCGGTGCCCGTTCCAACGTCCAGGACGGCAGCGTCTTTCATGTCGAAGGCCCGCGTCCCGATACCGACGGCTCCCCGACCGTCGTCGGCGAGGATTGCGTGATCGGGCACATGGCCGTGGTGCATGGCGCCACCCTGGAAGACCGCGCTTTCGTCGGGATGGGCGCGGTGGCGATGGACGATTGCCGGATCGGCGAAGGGGCGATGCTCGCGGCGGGCGCCTTGCTCAGCCCCGGCAAGAGCATTCCGCCACGCGAGATCTGGGTCGGGCGCCCAGCCAAGTTCTTCCGAACCCAGGATGAGGCTCAGGTCGATAAGATCCGTTTCCAGACCGCGCGCTATTGCGAGCTGGCGCGGCGGCACCTGGCGGCGCTGCGTGGCGAAGCCCAGGCCTGAGCTGCCGCCGGCGGCGGCGATCCGCGCGCTAGCCGATTCGGACCGGCGGCTTGCGGTGCGCGTGACGCCCGGCGCCCGCGCCGAAGGTGTCGAAATCGAGAGTGGCCGCGTCATCATCAAGGTGCGCGCCAAGCCGCAGGACGGCGCCGCCAACGCTGCGGTCCTGACCCTGCTTGCCAAGGCGCTGGGCTCCGCCCCCTCGCGGCTGGCCTTGTTGCGCGGCGCGACTTCGCGCGAGAAGCTGATCCGGATCGATCAGGACTGACCCTACAGCAGCTTGACACACTTATGCTGCATGCTCACATCGGTATGATGATGTTTGATATATCACTCATGCTATGATCACCGCGCAGCAGATGCGCGCGGCGCGCGCCTTGACAGGCATCGATCAGCGGCAACTGGCCGAGCTCGCCGGGGTCTCGGTGCCGACTATCCAGCGGATGGAAGCGTCCCACGGACAAGTTCGCGGCGTGGTCGACACTTTGGTCAAAGTGATCGCCGCGCTCGAAGATCAGGGCGTCGAACTGATCGGCGAAAATGCGCCGAGTACCGGCACCGGCCGCGGCGTCCGGCTGCGCGAGTCGCGGGAGGGCTAGCCGTGGCGGAGAGCTTCACGCCCAAGCTCGTGACCGTCCTGCGCGAAGGCTATGGCTTCAAGGACTTGCGCGCCGACGCCGTCGCCGGGCTGACCGTCGCGATCGTCGCGCTGCCTCTGGCCATGGCCCTAGGGATTGCCAGCGGTGCCTCGCCCGACCGCGGACTCGTCACCGCAGTCGTGGCCGGGTTCCTGATCTCGGCCCTGGGCGGTTCGCGTGTGCAGATCGGCGGTCCGACCGGCGCGTTCGTCATCGTCATCTTCAACGTGATCGCCCAGCATGGCTACGACGGGCTGATCCTGGCGACGCTGCTCGCCGGCGCGATGTTGATCGTCGCCGGCTACGCCAAGCTCGGCAAGCTGATCAAGTTCGTGCCGCACCCGGTGGTGACCGGCTTCACCGCCGGGATCGCGGTCATTATCGCCTCGACTCAGGTCAGGGACTTTTTCGGTCTGGCCATCGGCGACGTTCCGGCCGAGTTCGTGCCGCAATGGACGGCCTACTTCGGCGCTCTCGACCTCGTCAGCCTTCCCGCGCTCGCGATCGGCGCGGGTTCGCTCGTGCTGATCGTCGGCTTGCGCAAAGTCTCGCCGCGCCTGCCGGGCTATTTGATCGCGATCGTCGCCGCGTCGCTGGCGGTGGCGGTGCTCAGCCTGCCGGTGGACACGATCGGCTCGCGCTTTCCCGACATGCCGTCGGGCTTGCCGATGCCCAGCCTTCCGGAAGTCTCGCTGGCGAAGATCCAGGCCGTGCTGCCCTCGGCCTTCACGATCGCTTTCCTCGCCGGCATTGAGGCCCTGCTCTCGGCCGTGGTCGCCGACGGAATGGCCGGCACGCGCCACCGTTCGAACCAGGAGCTCGTCGGCCAGGGCGTCGCCAACATCGCCTCGAGCTTGTTCGCGGGCCTGCCGGCGACCGGCGCGATCGCGCGTACGGCGACCAACATCAAGGCCGGCGGGCGCTCACCGATGGCGGGCATCTTCCACGCGGCCTTCCTGCTGATCTTCGTGCTCTTCGCGATGGACCTCATGGCTTACGTGCCGATGGCGGCGCTGGCAGCGATCCTGTTCATGGTCGCCCTGGGCATGAGCGAATACGAACGCTTCATCAGCCTGCTGCGCATGCCGAACGGCGACCGGGTCGTGCTGCTGCTGACGTTCCTGCTGACGGTCTTCGTCGACTTGACCGTGGCGATAGGTGTCGGCGTCACTATCGCTTCGCTCCTGTTCATGATGCGGATGAGCGAATCGGTGCAGATCGAAGCCGGTGCGCCGGCCATCGATCCCGAGGAAGAGGACGAAGACCGTGACCAGCGCGACGTCCTGCCCGAAGGCGTCGAAGTGTTCCGCATCAACGGGCCGTTCTTCTTCGGGGTGGCGGGCGAGCTGCTCGACACGCTGCGGCGGGTCGGCCGACGGCCGCGGGCGGTGATCCTGCGCATGCGGCTGGTGCCGTTCCTCGACGCAAGCGGGCTCGCCGCGGTCGAAGAGCTGGTGAAGCAGGCGGAGATGTCGGGCGCGCGGGTGATCCTCTCGGGCGTCCGGCCGCAGCCGCTCGACATGCTCGAACGCGCGGGCCTGGGGCCGCGCGCGGGCAAGATCGAATACGCGGCCGACTATCCCGCGGCGATCAGCCTGGCAGAAGTCTGAGGTTCAATCGCGCACAAGCGCGCGCAGCGCGTCGATTCGGTCGGCTTCGTGCGCCGGCTTGTCCCAGCGGATGCGGTGGATACGGGGAAAGCGCATGGCGAGGCCGGACTTATGGCGCTTGCTTTCGTGCACGCTGTCGAACGCGACTTCGAACACCAGGCTGCGGTCGGTCTCGCGCACCGGCCCGAAGCGGTTGACGGTGTGGTTTCGGACGTAGCGGTCGATCTGCTTCAGTTCCTCGTCGGTGAAGCCGAAGTAGGCCTTGCCGACCGGCAGCAGGTCGGCGCCCTCGTCGGGATCGCCGTCCCAGCAGCCGAAGGTATAGTCGGAATAGAAGCTCGACCGCTTGCCGTTGCCGCGCTGCGCATACATCAGCACGCAATCGACCAGCAGCGGATCGCGCTTCCACTTGTACCACAGGCCGGTACGGCGGCCGGCGACGTAAGGCGAGTCGCGGCGCTTGAGCATCAGGCCTTCGATGGATTCATCGCGGGCGCCGGAGCGGATCTCCGCTAACTCCGCGAAGCTCCCGGCCTCGACGGTCGCGCTGAGGTCGAACCGCTCCGCCGGCAGGCGCGGCATCAGCGCTTCGAGTCGGGCGCGGCGCTGCGTCCAGGGAAGCTCGCGCAAGTCTTCGCCCTCGAGGATCAGCACGTCGTAGAGCCGCACGAAGGCCGGGTATTCCTCGAGCATCTTCTTCGACACGGTCTTGCGCCCGAGCCGCTGCTGCAGCGCGTTGAAGCTCGCCGCGCCTCCGGCCTCTCCGCCCTGATGCGCTCCGCGCACCAGCAGCTCGCCGTCGAGCACCGCGGGGATGCCCAGCGCCTCACCCATTTCCGGGAAGCTGTGGCTGATGTCGTCGCCGGTGCGCGAATAGAGCCGGGTCTCGCCGCCCGCATGGACGAGCTGCACGCGGATTCCGTCCCACTTCCACTCAGCGACGTAGTCGGCGAGGTCGAGCTCGGCGTCCTCGAGCGGATGCGCCAGCATGAACGGCCGGAACAGCGGCATCTCGCCGGTGTTGGGCGGCTCGGCGCCATCGGCGGCCCAGGCGAACAGCTCGGCATAAGGGGGCCCGAGCGCATGCCAGTATTCCTCGACATCCTCGACCGCGACGCCGAACGCCTGCGCGAACGCGGTCTTGGCGAGCCGCGCCGAGACGCCGACGCGCATCGCGCCGGTCGCGAGCTTGAGCAACGCATAGCGCCCGGACGGATCGAGCCGGTCGAGCAGCCGCGGCAGCTCGCTCATCACCGAGACCCGCGTCATCCGGCTCAGCGCTTCGACCGCTTCGCTCACCGTGGGCGGCGGCATGACGGCGCCCACCGGCTTGGGCCACAGCAGGCTGGCGGTTTCCGCGGTGTCGCCGACGAAATCGCGGCTCAGCGCGAAGAGCACCGGATCGACCCGCTCCATCAGCAGGTTACGAATCGTGCTGCCTTTGACGGCCGAAAAGCTCAGGCCTTCGGTCAGCGCCGCCAGCGCCCAGCCGCGATCCGAATCGGGCGTGGTGCGCAAGTAGTCGGCGATCAGCTCCAGCTTGCCGTTGCGGCTGCGCGTATAGACGAGGCCATCGACGAGGGCGGCGAAAGCTTCCATCAATCATCCTCGTCCTCGTATCCGACCAGTGCCAGGGCCCGGGCGCGGCGCTGGTGGAGCTGGCACCAGCGCAGCAGCGCTTCCTCGCGGCCGTGGGTGATCCAGCTCTCCTGCGGGTTCACTTCCTCGATCGTCGCGGTCAGCTCGCCCCAATCGGCGTGGTCGGAGATGACCAGCGGCAGCTCCACGTTGCGCTGCCGGGCGCGCTGGCGGACGCGCATCCAGCCGCTGGCCATGGCGGTGATCGGATCAGGCAGGCGGCGGCTCCAGCGATCGTTGAGCGCGGAGGGCGGGCAGATCACGATCGCGCCGCGCAGCTCGTCCTTCTTCGCGTCGGTGACCAGGCGGAGGTCGCCGAGCGGTACCCCGAGCTCCTCGTAGAGCCGGCACATCCGCTCCATGGCGCCGTGCAGCCAGATGACGTCATGATGTCCCGCCCGGCGCAGCTCGGCGATGACCCGCTGCGCCTTGCCCAGCGCGTAAGCGCCGACCAGCACGCAGCGGTCCGGATGCCGCTCGCGCGCGGCGAGCAGCTTGGCGATCTCCTGCTCGATCGGCGGATGGCAGAACACCGGCAGCCCGAAGGTCGCTTCGGTGACGAACACGTCGCAGGCGACCGGCTCGAACGGCGGGCAGGTCGGATCGGGCATGCGCTTGTAGTCGCCGGTGACGACGACCCGCTCCCCGGCATGCTCGAGCACAATCTGCGCCGAGCCAAGCACGTGGCCCGCCGGCACATAAGTCGCACTCACATCGCCCGGCAGCCGCAGCGTCTCACCATAGCGCGCCGGCAGGGCGCCTTCGCGCGTCTGGTAGCGCAGCTCCATGATTGCCAGCGTCTCGGGCGTGGCGATGG
>CAYTPY010000003.1:0-55753 GCA_964439725.1 uncultured Erythrobacter sp.
ATTCGAACACGATCGAGGTCTTCGTCACCCGCATCCGCAAGAAGCTGGGTGCCAACGTGATCACCACCATCCGTGGACTTGGCTACAGCCTCGACGACCCCGACGAGCCCGGCCGCGGCGAGTGACGCCCCTGCTGTAGCGCCGTCCGCTCCCGTACCGTCCGCGGTCGCGGGCGAAGAGCCGAGCCCGGCGCCGCATACCGGCAGTCTATCGCGCCGGATGCTGCTGATCGCGGCCGGCTGGATCACCATTCTTCTGCTCGGCGGCGGCGTCGCGCTCGATAATACCTTGCGAGCGCTGATCACGCGCCAATTCGATGAGCAGCTCAATTACACTCTGACCGCCATGATCGCCTCAGCCGAGATCGACCCGCTCGGCGACGTCTGGTTCAACCGGCCGCTCGGCGATCAGCGCGTGCTCGAGCCTTACAGCGGCCTTTACTGGCAGGTCACCGGCGAAGGACGCGAACCGTACTATTCCCGCTCGTTATGGGATCGATCGCTGATGGTAAGCGGTCGGAAGGCTTGGAACGAGCCGTACTACTACGATTCCAGCCAGTTCGACGACGAACCGCTCCGAGTGGTCGAGCGCAGCGTCACGATTCCCGGGTCCGCCGTCGAGTGGCAGTTCACGGTGGCCGCTGCTCGCTCCGGACTGAACGAGCAGATCGCTGCGATCCGTTCCATCTTGGTGTGGAGCTTCGCCGTGCTCGGCATCGGCTTGCTGCTGATGGCCATGCTGCAGATCTGGTACGGACTGGGCCCGCTGCGCCGCGTGCGCAGAGCGATTGCCCGCATCCGGACTTCAGGGGCGAACCGGGTCACCGATCCGCTGCCGCAGGAAGTGCAGCCGATGGTCGAGGAGCTCAACGCGCTGCTGGCGCACTCGGAGCGCCAGGCGGAAGAGGCGCGCACTCACGCCGGAAACCTCGCCCACGCTCTGAAGACTCCGCTCACCGTCCTGACCAACGCCGCCAGCGCGCACTCCCCGAAGCTGGAAGAAACCGTGCTGCACGAGGTCGCGACGATGCGCCGCCAGGTGGATCACCATCTGGCGCGGGCCCGGGCCGTCGGACGCCGTGCGGTGGGCCACGCTCGCACCCCGGTGATGGACGCTGTGGAGGGTGTCGAACGGGCGGTCGCGCGCCTCTATCCGAAGGTACGCTTCGACACGACTGGGCCGCGCGACGCGCTTGTCGCCATGGAGCGGCAGGATCTCGACGAAATCCTCGGCAACGTGGTCGAGAACGCGGCCAAGTATGGCGGCGGCAGCGTCTTCGTCACGGTGGATCCGGATCCGACAGACGAACTGTGCGCCGTATGGATCGAAGACGATGGCCTCGGCATCACCGAAACAGACCGCGCCAAGCTTTTCTCGCGCGGCGCCCGGCTCGACACGAAGAAGCCGGGTACGGGGCTCGGCCTCGCCATAGTGCGTGACGTCGTCGAAATATACGGCGGCAAAGTCGAACTCGGGGAGAGCGAAGATCTCGGCGGCCTGCTGGTCATGCTTCGACTGCCGCGGGCTGCCTGACTTAGAGACTTTTTCAACCGGGTTGCAGGTACAGCCGGCGTGGAATGAAGACCTCGCCCACGCCTCCCTCCGACACACGGCACAGATCGTTGGGGTCTCTCGCTCTCGCGCTCGTGCTGTTCGCCGCGGGTTTCGCCCTCGCCAACCGCTATCAGCTGACGCACGGGGTGCTTTACCGAGCGGCGGCCAATGATTGGGGAAGCGCCGCCAGCAACTTCTTGTTGCTCGCGCTCCAGGCGCTGGCGCTGGCAGCGGCGATCGTGCTGCTTGGCCGCCGTCTTTTCACGCTCGCGCTGCTGCTCGCGTTCGTCTCGATCCTGGTCAACCTCGGCTACGGACAGACGCTCGCCGAGGTGCTCGATGCCGGCAAAGTGTCGTGGATGCTGGTCGAGGCGCGGCAAGCGGGCAGCGCCGCCGGAGAGTTCGCGGCCCCTCTAATGCTCGCCGGGCTACAAGCTGCGGCGGCGATCGGCTTCTTCGTTGCCGCCCGGTATTGCGCGCGGAGAAGCGGCCTGACGGCGCCCGGCGCGCGCGCTTCTGCGGTGGGAATGGCTCTGCTGCTCCTTCCGAGCCTCGGGGCCGCTCTCGGCACTCCAGCCATGGCGGCCGAGCGAAACCTCTATTCGCTCGCCCTGGTGGTCGCGCTTGCCGAGCCTGCCCCGCCGCGCCCTGCACCGACGCTCGAGCCCGATGCCGCGGGTTCGCCGCGCCATATCGTCTGGCTGGTCGACGAGAGCGTCGCATACCGGCAGTTTAACACGATCATCGGGCCCAGCTTGGCGGACATCGAATACATCGACTTCGGAAAGGCTGCCTCGCTCGCTCATTGCAGCGCGCCTGCGCATCTGGCGCTTCGGTCCGGCGTCGATGTCCGCAACGCCGGTCCCTCGCTTGACCTGCGCCGCGCTCCGTCGATCTGGGCTTACGCGCGCCGGGCCGGATATCGCACGGTGCTGATCGATGGTCAGACCTCGGGCGCCCCGCAGAACCTCCTCTTGGCTCCCGAGCTGGCGCTGATCGACGAGGTCGTGGCCGCCGCCGGCTCGCTCGACGCGGACTTGAGAATTGCGGATCGGCTCAATCGCCAGCTCAAGGGGCAGGGACGGACCTTTACATACGCGGTCCTGCGCGGGGTCCACTTCCAATATCGCGATCATTATCCGGCGGGCCTGATTCCTGACGATAGCTCCGCATCCCGGCAGTATGAGACGGCGCTCGCCTATTCGAAGGAACGGTTTTTCGCGCGTCTCCTGTCCGGCCTCGATCGTCAGCAGGTTGCGATCGTCTATACCTCGGATCACGGCCAGAACCTCGCGCCGGACGTCATCCCTCATTGCAGCCCGGCGCCGGCCGCAACTGAGCTTCACGTGCCGCTGTTGGCGTTCCTCCCGGATCGGCTGGCAGAGCCTTACGCTGATGCGCCCAAGCGTGAGAAGTCGGCCAGTCAGATCTTACCCGCAACGCTGATCTGGATGGGTTACGACCCGGCTGACGTGGAAACACGGTATGACCATGACCTTGTGCGCGGTCCCGCGCGGTACGTCTTCTTCGATCGCAAGGTCGTGCCGTTGCATCGCGGCGATTCCATCGATCTCACTGTCTCCGAAGCGTTTCCGCGCTGATCCTGAACCCAGCCGCGCGCTGGGGTTCAGGCGCCATACAAGCCCCGTCGGCTAGCTACTTTCGGCCACTCGGTCGCAGCGGAGATTTGCGATGAAAAGCATGATTGTGCGCCCCGCTTTGATCGCCTTGGCTGCGCTCGGACTGGCGGGCTGCAGCACGTACGACAGCGGCGGCTACGGCTACAGCCGCGTATCGGTAGGCTTGGGTTCCTCGTACCCCTATTACGGTTGGTACGACGGCTACTATTATCCCGGCACCGGCTACTACATCTACGATCGGCGGGGGTCCCGCTATCGTTGGAGTGACCGCCACCGGAATTACTGGGAAGCGCGCCGTCCGGCACGCGGCTACCGTGAGAACTGGAGCGGGTATCAGCGCGAATGGCGGCAAGACCGCCGCGGTAACGCGCGCGAATGGCGCCGCGACAGGCGAGAAGATCGTCGCGAGGTGCGCCGGGACCGGCCTGGGAATCGGGGCGACTGGCGGAGCGATCGCCGGCAGGACCGGCGCGAGCGGTCGCGCTAGCCGCGACTATCTCGCTGCTGCCCGCTGGTGATGGCGGATCACTTCGTCGATCACGAAGCGAATGAATTTTTCGCTGAATTCGGGATCGAGATCCGCATCGACGGCCAAGGCGCGGAGCCGTTCGATCTGCCTCGCCTCGCGCCCCGGATCGCTGGCCGG
The DNA here is from genome assembly GCA_964439725.1 of uncultured Erythrobacter sp. Classification (GTDB taxonomy): domain Bacteria; phylum Pseudomonadota; class Alphaproteobacteria; order Sphingomonadales; family Sphingomonadaceae; genus Croceibacterium_A. The sequence goes on from CAYTPY010000003.1 coordinate 3,841, forward strand.
AAGCCCCGCCTGCGCCTTGTATTCGCCGACAGCCTGCGTGATGCGGAACCGTTCGGCTAACATGTGAATGAGCGCGGCATCGATGTTGTCGATAGACTTGCGAAAGCCGGCGAGCACCGGATCCTGCTTCGAAGATTGGGGTTGGCTGGCCATGGCGAAGCACGGTTAGCAGGGATTCCACGCTTGCCAAGCACCGGCCCAATCGCCATGGCCGCTGCCATGAGTGCCGAGGTCGTTTCCCTGCCGGTCAAGGAGCCGTCGCTCAGCCCCATTCTCTCGCTGACCGCGACTGCCATGAATGCGGTCAATGCCATCATCCTCGATCGGATGCAGAGCGAGATCCCGCTGATCCCGGCGCTGGCCGGACATCTGATTGCAGGCGGCGGCAAGCGGATGCGTCCAATGCTGACTCTCGCAGGTGCCGAACTCGTCGGATACCAAGGCTCCCGTCATCACAAGCTGGCCGCGGCAGTGGAGTTCATCCACACCGCGACGCTGCTCCATGACGACGTGGTCGATGGGTCCGAAACCCGGCGCGGCAAGGAAACCGCCAATATCGTTTTCGGCAATCCGGCCACCGTGCTTGTCGGCGACTTCCTGTTTGCCCGCGCGTTCGAACTGATGGTCGAGGATGGCAGTCTGAAAGTGCTGAAGATACTCAGCCACGCCAGCGCGGTGATCGCTCAAGGCGAAGTCGACCAGCTCACCGCGCAGCGCCGGATCGAGACCAACGAGGAACGCTACCTCCATATCATCGGCGCCAAGACCGCGGCGCTCTTTGCCGCGGCGAGCCGCATCTCGGCAGTGGTCGCGGAGCGCAACGAGGAAGAAGAGCGCGCGCTCGACGATTACGGCCGCAACCTTGGCATCGCCTTCCAGCTCGTGGACGACGCGATCGACTACGACACCGGCACCGAGGACATGGGCAAGGACCGTGGGGATGACTTCCGCGAAGGCAAGATGACCCTGCCGGTGATCCTCGCCTACGCGCGCGGCGATGCCGACGAACGGCGGTTCTGGCAGGATGCGGTCGCAGGCTTCCGGATCGAGGACGAGGATCTTGCCCACGCGGTCGACCTAATCCGCCGTCACGGTGCGGTCGAGGCCACGCGGGAGCGGGCCCGGTATTTCGCCGAGCGCGCTTGCGATGCGCTGTCGATCTTCCCGGACGGTAGTGCGCGGCGGGCCATGATCGATGCGGCGCGCTTCGCGGTTTCGCGCGGCTATTGATCTCGCGTCCCTGCGCTTTCGCAGGGCTGGCGAACGGAGTAGTCGGCTCCCGTGAGCGCCGACTTGCCGATCCATTCCGTCCTGCCGGAGCTCTTGGCCGCCTTGCGCGCGGGCAATTCCGCTGTCCTGATTGCGCCGCCGGGTGCCGGCAAGACCACGGCGGTCGCTCCGGTGCTGATCGACGAGCCTTGGTGCACGGGCCAGGTAGTCCTGCTCAGCCCGCGCCGGGTGGCCGCGCGCGCTGCGGCGGAGCGCATGGCGGAGCTTCTTGGAGAGCCGGTTGGGCAGCGCGTAGGCTATCTGACCCGGCTGGATAGCAAGCAGTCCGCGTCGACCCGCATTCTCGTCGTGACGGAGGCGATCTTCGTTTCGCGCATCGTGGCCGACCAGGAGCTGCAAGGCATTTCCGCTGTCCTGTTCGATGAAGCGCACGAACGCCATCTCGATAGCGACCTCGGACTAGCGCTAGCGCTGGAGACTCAGGCGGTCCTGCGCGAGGATCTGCGCGTTCTCGTCATGTCGGCGACGATCGACGGAGCGCGGTTTGCTCGGCTGCTGGGTGAAAGCGCGCCGGTGATCGAAAGCGAGGGAAGGGCGTACCCGCTCCGTGTCGAATGGCTCGGCAGCCGGGCGGAACTGCGGACCGATGAGGCGATGGCCGGCGCGATTCTGGCCGCCTGGCGCGAGGAGCAGGGGGATGTCCTCGCCTTCCTGCCGGGTGTGGGCGAGATCGAGCGCACGCGCGAGCGATTGGCCCAGCGCCTTCCTGAAGTCCCGATCCTGCCGCTGCACGGGCAGGTCGAGCCGGGTGCGCAGCGGGCGGCCATTCGCCGCGATCCGCAAGGGCGGCGGCGGATCGTGCTGGCGACGAGCATTGCCGAAACCTCGGTGACGCTGGAGGGCGTCTCGGTCGTCGTGGACAGCGGATTGGCGCGGCGGGCGGAGTTCGACCTGGCGGCGGGGGTGACTCACCTGGTGACGCGGCGGGCCAGCCAGGCGGCGGCGGCGCAGCGGGCGGGGCGGGCGGCGCGGCAGGGTCCGGGCGTTGTTTACCGGCTGTGGGAGGAGGCTGCGCACGCCGGGCGCGAGGCCTTCGATCCCGCGGAAATGCTGACGAGCGACCTTGCGCCGCTGGTGCTGGCGCTGGCGCAATGGGGGGTGTCGGACCCGGCTTCGCTGGCCTGGCTCGACCCCCCGCCAGCGGCGGCAATCGCCGCGGCCCGGCAGCGATTACGTGCGAATGAAGCGCTTGATCAGCACGGAAACATCACCGAACACGGCCGGAACATCGCTGCCCTGCCAATGCAGCCCTGGCAGGCGGCCATGCTGCTGCACGGCGCGGAGCACGGAGCCGCTTTCGATGCCGCGAAGCTGGCGCTGCTGCTGCAGGAGCGCGGCCTGGGAGGGAAGGGCGAAGACCTCGCGCAGCGGCTCTCGCGCTGGAACGGCGATCGTTCGGGCCGGGCAGAGGCGAGCCGGAAGCTGGCGCAGAGCTGGGCGAAGCGGGCGCAGGGCCAGGTGGCCGAAGCCACCCGGCGAGCCGTGCCTCCGGGCATCCTGCTGGCGCGGGCCTTGCCCGACAACCTCGCCCGGCGCCGCGATGCGAGCGGCGAAAGCTGGCTCTCGGCCGGAGGCCGCGGCTATTCGCTCGATCCGGCTTCGCCTCTGGCAACGGCAGAGTGGCTGGTGATCGGCGACGCGCAAGGACAAGCGAAAGCCGCGCGCATCACCGCGGCGCTGCCGCTGACCGGCGAAGAAGTCGAGCATTGGCTTGCTGGCCGCATCGAGCGCCGATCGATGCTGCGCTGGAACGGCGAGCGTGTCGAGGCGCGGCTGGAGCGCCGCCTCGGGGCGATTATCCTGGCGAGCAGCCCCGACCCCGCTCCCGATCCTGAGGCGGTTGCGGACATCCTCGTGGCTAAGGCTGTGGAGAACTTGGCGACGTTTCTGCCGGCGGAGCTGCTGGCGCGGGCCCGCCATGCCGGAATCGACGCTCTCGCTCCCGAGGATCTGGCCAAGGAAGCCGACGCATGGCTGACCCCGCTTCTAACGGGCCGGCGCGATCTCGATATTCCCAAAGGAGCGCTCGTCGAGGCGCTGCTGGGCCGGCTGTCGTGGGACGAGCGTCAGCGGCTCGACAAGACAGCTCCGCGCGAGTTCGTGACACCGGCGGGGACGCACCATGGGATCGAATATTCCGGAGCCGACGCCCCGTCCGTCGAGGTGCGCGTCCAGGCCCTGTTCGGACTCGATCGCCATCCGCTGATCGGCGCAACGCCGCTTCTCCTCAAACTCACCAGCCCGGCCGGGCGGCCGCTCCAGGCGACGCGCGACTTGCCCGGCTTCTGGCGCGGGTCCTGGAACGAAGTGCGCAAGGAGATGAAGGGCCGCTACCCCAAGCATCGCTGGCCCGAGGAACCGTGGACCGAGGCGGCGAGTCTGAAAACCAAGAATGCATTCGCCGCGTCAAACCGCTCCACTTCGGTGGGGTCTTGATTCCGCGTCCGTTCCGAACGAAAGGCATCAGCCATGCAGGCCCGTATTCTAAAGCGCCCGAAGAACGCGATGCAGTCCGGCAGAGCCCGGACTGACGAGTGGATCCTCGACTTCGTCCCGGCGGAGGCGCGCAAGCCCGATCCGCTGATGGGCTGGGCCGGCAGCGGCGACACGCGCCGCCAGCTCCAACTGGAATTCCCGAGCAAGGAAGCCGCGGTCGCCTATGCCGAAAAGTACGGCATCGACGCCATCGTTCACGAGCCGCCGCCAAGGAAGCTGAAGCTGCAGGCTTACGCCGACAATTTCCGCTGAGAGTTGGTCGCCGCTTTTCCTTCACTGACGAGGTCCGACTTGCGTCGGGCTCGCAAGGCCGCCATATACGGACCCGGGAGTCGGGTGGACGTTCGCGTCCGCCAACCTGGTCAGGTCCGGAAGGAAGCAGCCACAACGGATGGCAGCGGGTCGCCCGGCTCCTTCAATCCCCTGCATGACTTTGTAAGCCGCACCGCCTAGGTTCCATGCATGGGTGATTCAGGCGATATGTTCGGCGAGCAGCCGCCGTGGGAAGACGGCGAGGAGCCGAAGCCGAGCGCTGCCGAGCTCGAAGCAGCGGGGCAATCCGCGCTGTTCAGCGCCGCTCCTGAAACGCCTCCAGCTCCAGCTCCAGCTCCGCCTCCAGCCGACGCTGCAGAGCCGCAAGCGAGCAAGCCGGCTGAGCCGGCCGCGCAGCCTTACCGGGTGCTGGCGCGGAAATACCGGCCCCAGACCTTCTCCGAGTTGATTGGCCAGGAGCCGATGGTGCGCACGCTCGCCAATGCGATCGAGCGCGGGCGGCTGGCCCATGCGTTCCTGATGACCGGCGTGCGCGGGGTCGGGAAAACCTCGACCGCGCGGCTGATTGCCAAGGCTCTCAACTGCATCGGTCCGGACGGGCAGGGCGGCCCGACCATCGATCCGTGCGGCCAGTGCGAACCCTGCGTCGCCATCGCCGAGGGCCGCCACATCGACGTGATCGAGATGGACGCCGCTAGTCACACCGGCGTCGACGACGTGCGCGAGATCATCGAGGCGGTGCGCTATGCCGCGGTCAGCGCGCGCTACAAGATCTACATCATCGACGAAGTCCACATGCTGAGCCGCAATGCGTTCAACGCGCTGCTGAAGACGCTCGAGGAGCCGCCGGCGCATGTGAAATTCCTGTTCGCGACGACCGAAGTCGACAAGCTGCCGGTCACCGTGCTCAGCCGCACCCAACGCTTCGACTTGCGGCGCATTCCGACGCCGATGCTGCAGCAGCATTTCGCCAGCGTCTGCCGCCAGGAAGGCGTCGATGCCGAGGACGAGGCGCTGCACATGGTCGCTTCGGCGGCCGAAGGCTCGGTGCGCGACGGGCTGTCGATCCTCGACCAGGCGATCGCGCACGCCGATCTCGACGGCGGCGGGAAAGTCACGGCGGAGCGGGTACGCGACATGCTCGGCCTGGCCGACAAGTCGGCGCTGCGCCGCCTGTTCGCCTCGCTGCTGGAAGGCGATCCGCAAGCGATGCTGGCCGAAGTGGAGCGGCAGTACGCGTTCGGCGTCGATCCGCTGGCGTTGATGCGTTCGCTGATGGAGCTGACGCACCGCATCGCGGTGACCCAAGTGGGCGGCGCGGGCGCCGATGCAGTGACGCAGGAAGAGCGGCAGGCGATCGAGGAGTGGGCGGGGCGGCTGTCCGCCGGACAGGTCCACCGCCTGTGGCAATTGCTGCTCAAGGGCCACGACGAAGTTCGCAGCGCTCCCGATCCGCTGGTTTCGGCGCAAATGGCGCTGCTGCGGGTGCTGCACGCCGCGGACATGCCCGACCCGGGGATGCTGGCGAAGCAGATCGGGGAACTTGCTGCCAGCGGTGCCGCTGTCGCTGCCCATGCTGGCGGTGCCGGACCTGCCCCGGTCGCCCGGGTCGATTGGCGCGAGCTGTGCGAGCAAGTCGATCAGGCGGGCATGTTGCGCGTCGCCGGAGTGATGCGCGACTGGGTACGGGTCGTGGAACTTGCGCACGGCCGGCTCGTCTATTCGCTGGCGCCCGGCATGGCAGAAGATCCCGCCGCCGAGTTGCGTGACGCCTTGCTGAAGGCGACGGGCACGCGCTGGCAAGTCGAGCGGGGCACGGTCGATGGAGCACCTTCGCTGCGCGAACAGGCGCAGGCGGCCGAACAGGCCGAAGCAGACCGTATTCGCAGGGCCCCGCTGGTGGAGGCGGCATTCGCTGCTTTCCCGGACGCTGAGTTCGTCGAAGAAGGCGACACACCGAAGGGCGATCGCAATTGGAGCAGACGCGCATGAACATGGAAGAAATGCTGAAGAAGGCCCAGGAAGCGGCCGAAACCATCCAGAAGCAGATGGGAGAAACGCAAGCCAAGCTCGACAGCATCGAGGTGGAGGGCGTGTCTGGCGGCGGGCTGGTGAAGATCCGCGCAACGGCGAAGGGCCGCATCCTGGGCGTCGCCATCGACGACAGCCTGATCGTGCCGAACGACAAGCAAATGCTCGAGGACCTCGTCGCGGCCGCCTTCAATGACGCTCGCACCAAGGCCGATCAGGCGGCCAATGCGGAAATGCAGAAAGTCCAGCAAGGCATGGGCCTGCCCCCCGGTTTCAACCTGCCGGGAATGGGTTAATCCGAACGCCGGCGTCCACAGCGAAAAGAGCGCGCCCGTTGCGAGGCAGGGGCGCGCTTCCCATATGCTTGCCCAAGATGTGCGGCGTCCCGCGCGGTGCCGCACACAATGAATTGGACGGACTATACTGACATGGCTGCCTCGTTTCCCCTCCTTCCGCTGCGCGACATTGTCGTGTTTCCGCACATGGTCGTTCCGCTCTTCGTGGGGCGCGACAAGTCCGTGGCCGCGCTCGAAGCGGCGATGGAAGGCGACAAGGATATATTCCTGCTCACCCAGTTGGAGCAGGGTACCGACGAGCCGGGCAGCGACGACCTCTACGAAGTCGGGGTGATCGCCCAGGTTCTGCAACTGCTCAAGCTTCCCGACGGCACCGTCCGGGTGCTGGTCGAAGGACAAGGGCGGGCCAAGCTCGTCGGCCTGACCGATGCCGAAGACCACGTCGTCGCTTCGGTCGACGTCCTCGAGGAAGAGACCGTCGCCGGCAACGAAGTGTCCGCGATGATGCGCTCCGCGCTCGAGCAGTTCTCCGACTACGCCAAGCATAACAAGAAGCTTCCCGACGACATCGAGGAAGAGCTGAGCGCAATCGACGATGCCGGACGCCTGGCCGATACGATCGCGGCCGCGCTTTCGGCGCGGGTGGACACCAAGCAGGCGCTGCTGACCGAGCCCGATCCGCTCAAGCGGCTCGAAATGGTTTATTCGGTCATGGAGGGCGAGCTTTCGGTCCTGCAGGTCGAGCGCAAGATCCGCGGCCGCGTGAAGCGGCAGATGGAGAAGACGCAGCGCGAGTACTATCTCAACGAGCAGCTCAAGGCGATCCAGTCCGAACTGGGCGGCGGCGACGATGAAGGCGGCGACGAGCTGGCCGAGCTGCAGGAGAAGATCGACACTCTCAAGCTGTCGAAGGATGCCAAGACCAAGGCGCAGGCCGAGCTGAAGAAGCTCAAGACCATGCAGCCGATGAGCGCCGAAGCCACCGTCGTGCGCAACTATCTCGACGTGCTGCTCGGGCTGCCGTGGGGCAAGAAGAGCCGGCTCAAGAAGGACATTGCCAAGGCCCAGGCGATTCTGGACGAGGACCACTACGCGCTCGACAAGGTCAAGGACCGGATCATCGAGTATCTCGCGGTGCAAGCGCGCACCAACAAGCTGAAGGGGCCGATCCTGTGCCTCGTCGGCCCTCCGGGTGTCGGCAAGACTTCGCTCGGCAAGTCGATCGCCAAGGCGACCGGGCGCGAGTTCGTGCGCCAGTCGCTGGGCGGGGTGCGCGACGAGGCCGAGATCCGCGGCCACCGCCGTACCTACATCGGCTCATTGCCGGGCAAGATCGTCACCAACTTGCGCAAGGCCGGGGCGTCGAACCCGCTGTTCCTGCTCGACGAGATCGACAAGCTCGGCCAGGACTTCCGCGGCGATCCGGCGTCGGCGCTGCTCGAAGTGCTCGATCCGGAGCAGAACGCGAAGTTCCAGGACCATTACCTGGAGCTCGACATCGACCTGTCGGACGTGATGTTCGTCTGCACGGCCAACTCGCTGAACCTGCCGCAGCCGCTGCTCGACCGGATGGAGATCATCCGGCTCGAAGGCTATACCGAGGACGAAAAGGTCGAGATCGCGCAGCGCCACCTGATCGCCAAGCAGGTCGAAGCCCACGGCTTGCGGGCCGGCGAGTTCGAGCTGACCGAAGAGGGCCTGCGCGACCTGATCCGCTATTACACCCGCGAAGCCGGGGTGCGGACGCTCGAGCGCGAAATCGCGCGGCTGGCGCGCAAGAGCCTGCGCCAGATCCTCGAGAAGAAGGTCGAAAGCGTCGTCATCACGCCGGACAACCTCGCCGAGTTCGCAGGGGTGCGGAAGTTCCGGCACGGCCAGTCCGACGAGGAAGCGCAAGTCGGCGCAGTCACGGGCCTCGCCTGGACCGAAGTCGGCGGCGAGCTGCTGACGATCGAAAGCGTGACCACGCCGGGCAAGGGCGAGATCAAGACCACCGGCAAGCTCGGCGAAGTGATGAACGAGAGCGTCCAGGCCGCCTTCAGTTTCGTCAAGGCGCGCAGCCCGGCGTACGGCATCAAGCCGTCGATCTTCCAGCGCAAGAACGTCCACATCCACTTGCCCGAAGGGGCGGTGCCCAAGGACGGGCCGAGCGCCGGCATCGGCATGGTGACGTCGATCGTCTCCACCCTGGCCGGCATCCCGGTGCGCGCCGACGTGGCGATGACGGGCGAAGTCACCTTGCGCGGCCGGGTCCTGCCGATCGGTGGGCTGAAGGAAAAGCTGCTCGCCGCGCTGCGCGGCGGCATCAAGACCGTGCTGATTCCGGAAGAGAACGAGAAGGATCTCGCCGAGATACCGGAGAACGTGAAGCAAGGGCTGACGATCGTGCCGGTCGCGCATGTCGACGAGGTTCTGCGCCACGCGCTGTCCTCGCTGCCGAGCCCGATCGAGTGGACCGAAGCCGACGATCTGGCGAGCCAGCCGGCTCCGGCCCATTCCAGCGGCGTGGCTTCAACGATCGCTCACTGAGCGTTGCAAGCGGAAATCCGCCGGGCGGTGCCAACCCGCTCTCGCAATGCGGGAGCGGGGGCGCCGCTTGCCCGCGGCATATCGGTATTTGTGCCAAGATCGACCGGCGAATCCCGGAACCGCGGGGCTGGCGGCGGCTTAGGCTTTGACAGCCGGGCGAAAACTCGCTCAATTCCGGGTATCGCGCGTGGCGATTCCAATTCCTGCATACCAAAACCAACAATCGAGGGGGTTCTTCCGGACATGAACAAGAACGAACTGATCGGGGCCGTCGCGGAAACCAGCGGTCTTTCGCGCACCGATGCGACCAAGGCGGTCGAAGGCGTCTTCGACACCATCACGTCCGCCCTGTCCAAGGGCGACGAAGTGCGGCTCGTCGGTTTCGGCACCTTTTCGGTAGCCAAGCGCAAGGCCTCGACTGGCCGCAACCCCCGGACGGGCGAGCCGATGACCATCAAGGCTTCGACCCAGCCCAAGTTCAAGGCGGGCAAGGGCCTCAAGGACTCCTGCAACTGAGGCCATGAGACGTCCCGGCCGCGGGGGGCGGCCGAGTGCGGCGAAGGGCTGCTCCCGCTTATGCCGGGGCAGCCCTTTGTTGCGTCGGGCTGGGGCGCGCTAGCTGCGGGTCGCTACCGCGTAGAGCGCGATCGCCGCCGCGTTCGAGACGTTCAGGCTCTCCATCGCATCGCTGATCGGCAGGCGCGCCAGTGCATCGCAGTGCGCCGCGATGTTGTGCCGCATGCCTTCGCCTTCGGCGCCGAGGACCAGCGCCACCGGCCCGGCGGGCAGCGCCTCGGCGAGAGTGGCTTCGGCTTCCCCGGCGAGGCCGATGCGCCAGTATCCCGCTTCGGCGATTTCCTCGAGCGCGCGGGCGAGATTGACCACGCGCACCCAAGGCACGATTTCGAGCGCGCCGGACGCCGACTTGCCCAGGACCCCGCCTTCAGGCGGCGCGTGCCGGTCCTGCGTGACCAGAGCCGCCGCATCGAAAGCCGCGGCCGATCGCATGATGGCGCCGATGTTGTGCGGGTCGGTCACCTGGTCGAGCACGATCACCGGGCGGCCGGGATCGCTGTCGAGCACGTCGGCCAGGTAGTGATCCTCGAGCGCGGCGCATTCGAGAACCAGGCCCTGGTGCGGGGCGTCGCGCGCCACCAGCCGGGCCAGGTCGGCGCCGTCGGCATATTCGATCGGAAAGTCGGGCGGCAGCTCGCCGTCGAGCGAGTCGACGCCTTCGCGCGTCGCCCACAGCTTGCGATGAACGCGGGCCGGGTTCTTGAGCGCCGCTTCGACCGCGTGCCGGCCCCAGAGGCGGACTTGCCCCTGACTGGCGCGCCCCGAGCCGCGGCCCCCTTGCATGCGCCCGGCGCGGCCGCGCAGCCTGCGTGTATCGTCCTTTTTAGCCATGCGGGCCCCCTAGCGTGGATTGGCAGGGCAGCGCCACCATTGACACGCGCGCGCCGCTTCGTCATGGACGCGCGCACTCGGCCGGTGGCCCCCAACGGGGCCTTAAAAGCTGCGGGTCATCCCGCGTCCGGCTCTCCGGTGGACAGGTGGCCGAGTGGTTAAAGGCAGCAGACTGTAAATCTGCCCGCGCAAGCGTACGCTGGTTCGAATCCAGCCCTGTCCACCACCGCCGCCGCTTCGCACTCGGTATCGTCCGGTTCCACGGCGGTGGGGCCTCCCCGGGCGACGGTTAATGGTGGACTACTTGCTCGCCGGTCAGTCTTTGCCTTGTCGGGCCGGAAGCACTTCCCTAGATGGGCTCGATGGCCGGAGAACTGCGTGATAACCGGGGCCGGGGCGAAGCCGAGTGGAGCTGGCCCGCGATCCATCCAGAAGGGCGAAAGTTCGGCCTGATTGCGGCCGGCGTTGCGCTGGCGGTGCTGCTGTTCCTCGACTGGGAGATCATCGGCTGGCCGCTGCTGCTGCTGTCGCTGGGCGTTTTCGCGTTCTTCCGCGATCCCGAGCGCGTGGTGCCGCAAGGCGACGACCTGATCGTGGCCCCGGCTGACGGGCTCGTCACCTTGATCACCCAAGTGCCGCCGCCGCCAGAGCTGCAAGGCCCCGACGGCACCGGCCAGCCCGGGCTCGGGGCCGAGCCGGTCACCCGCATCTCGATCTTCATGTCGGTCTTCGACGTGCACATCAATCGCGCCCCGGTGGGCGGAACGGTGCGGCGGGTCGTCTATCTCCCCGGCAAGTTCCTCAACGCCGACCTCGACAAGGCGAGCGAAGAGAACGAGCGGCAACATATCCTGATCGAGCGTGCCGACGGCAGGCCGATCGGCTTCACGCAGATTGCGGGACTGGTGGCGCGGCGTATCGTGCCGTTCGTCAAGCCGGGCGACATCGTAGCCGCGGGCCAGCGGATCGGTTTGATTCGCTTCGGTAGCCGGGTCGACGTCTACTTGCCGCACGGGACCGATGCGAAAGTTCTGCTGGGGCAAACCATTGTCGCCGGCGAGACCGTGCTTGCCGAACTGGGCCGCCAACAGCTCATCGAAGGCGTCAACCAGTGAACGCCGGGCCGGACGACGAACGGCCCATTCAACCGGGGCCCTCGTGGCTTGGTCCCAACGGGTCCGACGACGCGGCACAATCCGTGTCTCCGGGCCCGCCAGGCCTGACATTGCGGGCCGTGCTACCGAATGCGATCACCGCCGCTGCGCTGTGTTCGGGGCTGACCGGCATCCGTTTCGCCATCACGGGCGATTTCCGCATGGCGGTCTTCGCAATCATCCTGGCGGGGATGCTGGACGGGATCGACGGGAGGATCGCTCGGCTGCTGAAGGCGCAATCGCGTTTCGGCGCGGAGCTCGACAGCCTGGCCGACTCGCTCAGCTTCGGAATGGCGCCGGCGCTGGTCTTGTTTATGTGGTCGCTGCAGGATTTGCCGCGGTTCGGCTGGTTCGCCGCATTGGCCTTCGCGATCTGCTGCGCGCTGCGCCTCGCCCGTTTCAATGCCCAGATCGATGTCGAGCATCAGCCGCACAAGTCGGTTGGTTTCCTGACCGGCGTGCCTGCTCCGGTCGGAGCCGGCCTCGCGTTCCTGCCGATGTACTTGTTTATGGCCACCGGTGCGGACGTGTTCCGCTCGCCGGCATTGGTAGCCATCTGGTTGGTTCTGATAGCCGGCTTGATGATCTCCAACCTCGCGACGCTGAGCTGGACCTTAATTCGGCCCAGACGCAATATACGGCTGCCCGCCATCGCTCTTGCTGGACTGCTATTCGCCGCTTTGCTGACCGAAACCTGGTGGACGCTGGCGGCCGTTTCGATCGCTTATCTGGCGCTGATGCCTTACAGCATCATGCGCTATGCCAAGTTGCGGCGGCAACCACCGGCATCGGGCGTAGCGACTTCGGTTTGAGCCGGCGCTGATAGCTGCGAAGCTCCGCGAGGATCTTGCGACGCCGTTCCAGACCCCGATTTACCGCGACATGGATCTGCACGAGCGCTGCGAAAGCCACGAGGCCGAACAGCGTGGAGACAGCAATAGCCAGCATGACTTGACCTTATCTATGCGCTCCGCTCGGGCGAATAACTGCGAATGGGCGCTGATGTTCCTGGTATGGCCTGGTGTTCCCTATATGTTCTCGCGTGTCAAGCTGCTTAGGACGTGTCCATCGGTCGCAGCTTTGAGGCTGGATTTCTCGAACGGAGCCGAGTAAGGGCCGGCGGTCGCCGAACCCATTCCTGGGGCCGACGGCAAATCCACATGGGAAGCGCACATACCGGTGCCGCAGCGGGCTCTCCGCCACGGTTCCAGCTTTCCAGAGGCATAACCGGAAAGGAAATACTTATGGCGGCTCCTACCGTCACGATGCAGCAATTGATCGAGGCCGGCGCCCACTTCGGCCACCAGACCCACCGCTGGAACCCCCGCATGAAGCCCTACATCTTCGGCGCGCGGAACGGCGTTCACATCATCGACCTTTCGCAGACCGTGCCGCTGTTTGCGCGCGCGCTGGATTTCGTCGGTTCGACCGTCCGTGCGGGTGGCAAGGTGCTGTTCGTGGGAACCAAGCGCCAGGCGCAGGATCCTATCGCCGAAGCGGCGCGCCGCTGCGGTCAGCATTTCGTCAACCACCGCTGGCTGGGCGGCATGCTGACCAACTGGAAGACCATTTCCGGTTCGATCAAGCGCCTGAAGAGCCTTGAGGAGCAGCTCTCCGGCGACACCTCGGGCCTGACCAAGAAGGAAGTCCTGCAGCTTACCCGCGAGCTCGACAAGCTGCGGCTTTCGCTGGGCGGCATCCGCGACATGGGCGGCATTCCCGATGTCATGTTCGTCATCGATGCGAACAAGGAAGAGCTGGCGATCAAGGAAGCCAACGTGCTCGGCATTCCGGTGGTCGCCATTCTCGACACCAACGTCGACCCCAATGGCATTGCCTTCCCGGTCCCTGGTAACGACGACGCCAGCCGTGCCGTGCGGCTTTACTGCGACGCGATTGCCCAGGCCGCCACTACTGGCCGCACCGAAGGCGTGGTCGATTCGGGTGCCGACATCGGCGCGATGGACGCTCCGCCGGCTGAAGCGGCCGTCGCCGAGGAAGCAGTGGCCGCCGAAGCCTGATCGGCTGGCTGCATTTGCAATTCGGAGCGTCAGGCCAATCTAAGAGCGGCCTGGCGCTTCGCCCCCAATTTCTGTGAGGACAGTACAATGGCTTACACTGCAGCCGACGTGAAGAATCTCCGCGAGCGCACGGGCGCCGGGATGATGGACTGCAAGAAGGCGCTCGACGAAGCCGGCGGCGATTTTGAAGCGGCCGTTGACGCTCTGCGCGCCAAGGGTCTTGCTGCGGCTGCCAAGAAGTCCAGCCGTACCGCAGCCGAGGGCCTCGTCGGCGTCGCGGTCGAAGGTGTCCGCGGCGTGGCGGTCGAGGTGAACTCCGAGACCGACTTCGTCGCCAAGAACGAGCAATTCCAGGACTTCGTGCGTAGCGTGACCCAGGTCGCGCTGGAGCAGAACGTCGACGATCTCGAAGCGCTGAAGAACGCGGCCTACCCCGGCGGCGGCACGGTAGCCGACAAGCTGACCAGCAACGTCGCGACGATCGGCGAGAACCAACAGGTTCGCCGCATCAAGGGCGTCTCGGTGAGCCAGGGCATCGTCGTGCCCTACATTCACAACGCCCAGGCGCCGAGCCTCGGCAAGATCGGCGTGCTCGTCGCGCTCGAGAGCTCGGCCGGTGCTGACGTTCTGGAGCCGCTCGGCAAGCAACTGGCGATGCACATCGCCGCTGCGTTCCCCCAGGCGCTCGATGCCGACGGGCTCGATCCTGAGGTTCTGGAGCGCGAGCGCAAGATCGCGGCCGAAAAGGCAGCCGAGAGCGGCAAGCCGGCTGACGTTCAGGCAAAGATGGTCGACGGCGCGGTGAAGAAGTACGCGAAGGAAAACGCGTTGCTGAGCCAGCTTTCGGTGATGGACAACAAGACTCCGATCGCGGACGTCGTCGCCCAGGCCGGCAAGGCTGCGGGCACCTCGATCGTGCTGAAGGACTATGTCCGCTTCCAGCTCGGCGAAGGTATCGAAAAGGAAGAGAGCGACTTCGCGGCGGAAGTCGCGGCTGCCGTCGGCGGCTGACGCCCAGCGCTAGTTATGCATGACGAAGGCCGCCGGGCGCGAGTTCGGCGGCCTTTCTCATGCAACCGCGATTTGGACGCTAAGGTCTGTTGCGACGCTGGATCACGCATCGACCCAATGTAAGAACGCAATTACCCATCGATTTCAGTGCTCAGCGGAATTCGGTTCAGTTCGGCTCACAAGTGCGACCTTCCTCGTCCAGTTGAGCAATCTTCTCATACTCGCGGCCGTTCCAGCGAAAGTAGGGGAAGCACAAGCCGGGTAGGCCGGCCTCGATATCTGGAAAGTCACTTGCACCGCGGCTTCCGAGGAAACTCACGAAGCCTTGGTTCTTGTAGATGACCTCCCAATCGCCGGCGGCCGTCTTGGTCAGAACGGTCGAGCCAACACCTGCATGGCCGTAGCAGAAAGTCCCGCCGTCGAGGATCGCCGCTTCGGGGCGGCCATCGCCGTTGAGATCGCGTACCATCGAGATCTGTGCTTCCGAATAATCTGACGGGTCCTCAGGGCATCCCGTCCACTTGCCGCCGCTCGCTAGCTGCATGCCGGCGGCCCGCAACAGCGCCTCGCGTTCGGGGATGGGAAGGGCTTGCGCTTCGGGTAGCGGGTCTCCCGACCACTCGAACAGCTTTTCCTGCGACAGCGGCCCGCCACCCTCGATGGGAACAGACAGCGCTGATTCCTTTGCGACGGTGAAGGTTCCGCAAGCGGTGGGCGCGCCGTAATCCCTGCCGTTGAAACGGCGTACGCCGGGACAAGCAGAATCGCGCGCTTCGAGCGAAAGATCGTTCCATCCGTTGCTGCGCGTAGGTTCGAAGCCGACGATCCCATCTTCTGCGATCAATCGCGTCCAACCGTTGTCCGGCTGCTGCGCGAGAATGGCAAAGTAAGCCCCAGGCATGCCGTAGCAGCCCGGATCGACATCGGCGATGTGAGCCTCAGCACGGCCATCTTCGTTCAGGTCGATGAAGGCCACGCGCGGGCTCGAAGGTGTGCCGCAGCGATTGACCGGTCGGCCGTCTTGTAAGGAGAAGCCGGCTTCTGCGATGAGCCCAAGCACCTGCTCAGCGGTCTGCGCCGGTGGTCGCGCAATGGACTGCGCGCCAGCGGGAAAAGCCATGCAAGCGAACAATCCGATCGCTATTGCTCCGGTCAGCATCCGTTGCATGCCACGTTCTCCGCCTATCGCGCGGCCCGCGAGACGATATCACGTCTGTACTCATGGCCAAAGCCCGTTCGCTACGCCCTTCATGCTTGGCACTGCCACAGCGGGCCTATAAGGCAGCCGTTCCAGCCCATTACAAAGTCCGCCGTTTCCTATGACAATGCCGTCCCCCAAACGCGTCCTGCTCAAACTCTCGGGCGAGGTCTTGATGGGAGACCAGCAATTCGGGATCGATCCCGCGTTCGTTGCCGAGCTTGCCAAGGAAGTAAAGGCGGCCAAGGACTCGGGGCTGCAGATCTGCCTGGTTATCGGCGGCGGCAATATCTTCCGAGGGATGGCCGGGGCCGCGCAAGGAATGGACCGCGCGCAGGCCGACTACATGGGCATGCTCGCGACCGTGATGAACGCCCTGGCGATGCAGAATGCGCTGGAGCAACTCGGCGTGCAGACGCGGGTCCAATCAGCGATCAAGATGGACGAGGTATGCGAACCCGTCATCCGGCGCCGCGCGGAACGTCATCTCGAGAAGGGGCGCGTGGTGATCTTCGCTGCCGGCGTCGGCAGCCCCTATTTCACGACCGACAGCGGCGCTGCACTGCGTGCCGCGGAGATGAAGTGTGATGCGCTGCTCAAAGGTACCAGCGTCGACGGGGTCTATGATGACGATCCCAAGAAGAACCCGAACGCGAAACGTTTCGAAACCGTGAGTTACGACCGTGTGCTCGCGGACAACCTGAAGGTGATGGACGCCTCGGCTGTCGCGTTGTGCCGCGATAACGACATTCCCATCGTGGTCTTTTCCATTCGCGAGCAGGGTAACCTGGCGCGAGTGCTGGCCGGCCATGGGGTCCAGACTATAGTGCGGAAGGAAGGCTGATATGCCCAAGTACGATAAGGCCGATGTCGAGCGCCGCATGACGGGCGCTGTGGAAAGCTTGAAGAGCGATCTTTCAGGCTTGCGTACGGGGCGCGCCAACACTGCGCTGCTCGATCCGGTGGTGGTCGAAGTCTATGGTTCGATGATGCCGCTGAACCAGGTCGCGACGGTTTCGGCGCCCGACCCGCGTATGTTGAGCGTCCAGGTCTGGGACCGGGCTAATCTGAGCGCGGTCGAGAAGGGGATCGCTCACGCCAACCTCGGGCTCAACCCGATGGTGGACGGCCAGACGCTGCGTCTGCCGTTGCCCGACCTGACGCAGGAGCGGCGCAAAGAGCTGGCGAAGCTTGCGGGGCAATATGCCGAGAAGGCGAAGATCGCGATCCGGAACGTGCGCCGCGACGCGATGGAAATGCTCAAGGAAGACGAGAAGAAAAAGGAAATCTCGGAAGACGACCGCAAGCGGATGGAGGACGAGGTCCAGAAGCTGACCGACAAGTACGTCGCCGAGACAGACGCTGCGGCGGCGAACAAGGAAAAGGAAATCCTGACTCAGTGATTTCTCTGGGCAAACCCAGGCCCGCTCAGGCCCAGTTTGGCGACGAGCGCCGCGGCGGCTCGTCATCGCATCCGGGCTTGGCGGAGACGGGTGTTACCGGCCATGGCGCGCGCCATGTGGCAATCATCATGGATGGGAACGGGCGCTGGGCGAAGCGGCAGCGGCTGCCGCGCGCCGTCGGGCATCAGCGCGGCGTCGAAGCCGTGCGCCAGCTTGTGCGCGGGCTCGAGCCTTTGGGTCTGGACTGCCTGACGCTCTACGCGTTTTCGTCCGAGAACTGGAAGCGCCCTGAAGACGAGATTGCGGATCTGATGTCGCTGATGCGCAAGTTCATCCGTAGCGACCTTCCGGACTTCGTAAGGAACGGCGTCAGGCTCAAGATTATCGGCGATTACAAGGTGCTGGAGCCCGATATTGTCGAGATGCTCGAGGACGCGCTGAGGCAGACCCAGGACGGGACCAAGACCATTGCGGTCGCGCTCAACTATGGCTCGCAGCAGGAGATCGCCCGCGCCGCGGCTAAAGCGGCCGAGCAAGGGGTGGTCACGGCCGAAAGTATCGCCGCGAACCTGGACACCGCCGATCTTCCGCCCCTCGACCTGCTGATCCGCACCTCGGGCGAAGTGCGGCTCTCCAACTTCCTGCTATGGCAGTCGGCTTACGCGGAGCTGTGGTTCACCGACGTGCTCTGGCCGGATTTCACCCGAGCGCATCTGGAAGAGGCGCTGGCGAGCTTCGCGTCGCGGGAGAGGCGCTTTGGCGGGCGATAAGAGCTACCAAGACGGAGCCTCGGTGCCGGTTCCCGGCACGATCCGGCGTGCCGATCTTCCGATCAGACTGGGGTCGGCTGTCGTGATGCTGGCCCTTGCCGCAGCAGCGCTCGTTCTGGGCGGAACGGCGCTCGATCTTTTCATCGTGGCCGTGGCGCTGCTCGGTTTCGGAGAGTTCGTGCGGCTCGTGTTCCGGGCGACGGACAGCCTTCCGGCGCGCGCGGTGAGCGTCCTCCTCGGCGCCGCCTATTTCGGGGTCGCCACCGCAATCCTGGCCGGAGCAGGCACGTTCCTGCTGGTCATGGTGCTCGGCATTACGATCTTCACCGACACCGGCGCCTATTTTGCCGGCAGAACCATCGGCGGGCCGAAGATCGCCCCTCGTATAAGCCCGTCGAAGACCTGGGCAGGGCTGATAGGCGGCATGATCGCCGCTGCGGTCTGGGTGCTGATCTGGGTCTTGGCGATCGACGCGCCGGCGCTCGACTGGCTCGGGCCGCGCTTCGAGATCGGACTCAACCTGTCGTTCGAGAACACGTTCGGCGCCGTCGTGCTGGGAGCCGGACTCGCGGTCGTGTCCCAGATCGGCGACTTCTTCGAAAGCTGGCTCAAACGCCGGGCGGGCGTGAAGGACAGCTCGCGATTGATCCCCGGCCACGGAGGGGTGTTCGATCGAATCGACGGGCTCATCGCGGTATCGATCGTCGCTGGCGTCGTTGCCACGCTCATGGCGCCCTGACCGTGCGGACCCTTTCCATCCTCGGGGCGACCGGTTCGATCGGGGCTTCGACGCTCGACCTGATCCGCCGGAACCGGGATGATTGGCAGGTGGTAGCGCTGACCGCCAATTGCCAAGCGGCCGAGTTGGCGAAGCTGGCACGTGAATTCGGCGCAGAGCTCGCAGCGGTAGGCGACAAGAGCTGCCTGCCGGAATTGCGCGCTGAACTGGCCGGAAGCGGCATCGAAGCGGTCGGAGGCGCCGCCGGTCTCGTCGAGGCTGCGGCGCAGGAAGTGGACCTTACCGTTGCGGCCATCGTCGGCTGCGCGGGTCTCGCTCCAACCATGGCCGCCATCGAACGCGGCGGCGCTGTGGCCCTGGCCAACAAGGAAGCCTTGGTATCCGCGGGTGATGTTATGACGGCCGCCGTGGCGCGCAGCGGTGCGGTGCTCTTGCCGGTCGATTCGGAACATAACGCGATCTTCCAGTGCCTTGCCGGCAACGATTCGGCCGACGTGCGGTGCATCACCCTGACGGCGAGCGGCGGGCCGCTGCGCTCGTGGAGCGCCGAGCAGCTTCGCGCTGCCACGCCGGCACAGGCGGTCGCGCATCCGAATTGGTCGATGGGAGCCAAGATTTCGGTCGATTCCGCGACGATGATGAACAAGGGCCTTGAACTGATCGAGGCCTTTCACCTGTTCCCGATCGGCCTCGATGGCCTACGCATTCTCGTCCATCCGCAAAGCGTCGTGCACTCGATGGTCGAATATCGCGACGGCTCCACTCTGGCGCAGCTCGGGCCCTCCGACATGCGCGTGGCGATCGCGTCGTGCCTCGCCTGGCCCAAGCGCATGGACACCCCGTGTACACCGCTCGATCTCGCCGCGATTGGCGAGCTGTCGTTCTTCGCGCCCGACGAGGAGCGCTTCCCCGCGACCCGCCTGGCGCGTGACGCGGCCGCAGCGGGTGGTGCCGCGCCGGCCGTGCTCAACGCGGCCAATGAAGTCGCGGTGGCCGCGTTCCTGCGTGGTCAGATTGCGTTCACCGATATTTCGTCACTCGTGGCGCGAACCCTGAATCGCCAAATGCCACCTGCGCCACAATGCCTCGACGACGTGCTTGCCGTCGATGCCGAGGCGAGGGCGCGTGCGGCGCACATGTTGGAGCCTGCCTGACTTGTTCGAGTCACCGCCTTTCTGGATGTACCTGGTCGGCTTTTTGCTGCTGCTGGGGCCGCTCGTCACGATCCACGAGCTTGGACACTACCTGGTAGGCCGCTGGTTCGGCGTGAAGGCGGAAACCTTCTCGATCGGTTTCGGCAAGGAGCTGGTCGGGGTTACGGACCGGCGCGGGACGCGCTGGAAAGTCGCCGCGTTGCCGCTGGGGGGCTATGTCCAGTTCGCGGGCGACATGAACCCGGCGAGCCAGCCCAGCGAGGAATGGAAGGCGCTGCCGGAGCAGGAGCGGGCAGGGACCTTTCAGTCCAAGCCCCTGTGGCAGCGGGCGCTGATCGTTGCGGCAGGTCCCGTCACGAACCTGCTGCTGGCCATCGCAATCCTGGCGAGCTTCAACGTGGCATTCGGCAAGCCGGTGGTCCCGCCGCTGATCGGGGAGGTGGAGCAGGGCTCCGCCGCGGATCGGGCGGGCCTTCGGGCAGGGGACGAAATCGTCGCCTACAACGGCCGTGAAACCGACGATTTCATGGAGTTGCGTCAGTACATCCTGACCAGTCCAGGCGCCACGCTGAACCTAGCCGTAGTGCGCGAAGGCGACCGGCGCGAGGTCACCGTCGCCCTGCCGTCGCTGACCGTTCGCGACAACTTCGGAAACGCCAGCCAGATCGGTCAATTGGGTGTGCGTCCAGCTGCCGCCGAGTTGGCGTCTGTCGGCCCGATCGAAGCGGTTGCGCTGGCGGCCCGGCAGACCAACGACATCGTGGTCATGATGGTCCGCGGAATCGGTCAGATCGTCAGCGGCCAACGTCCGGTTTCGGAACTCGGCGGTCCGGTGAAGATCGCGAAGTTCTCCGGAGAACAGATGAGCCTCGGCTGGCTCAGCTTCGTCCAGTTCGTGGCCCTTGTTTCAATTAACTTGGCATTCATTAACCTGCTGCCAATCCCGGGCCTCGACGGTGGGCACCTGGCTTTCTACGCGGCCGAAGCGGTGCGTCGGAAGCCGCTGGATCCTCGCAGTCAGGAATGGGCGTTCCGCACCGGCATGGCTCTCGTGCTCATGCTGATGCTGTTCGTGACGATCAACGATGTCGCTTCGCTGTCGCTGTTCGGTGGCTGAGCAGGCAGAGGGTTCCGCTCCCCGAGCCGGGGGATGTTGAGGAGCGGGGAAAAGGAAGGCACCGGCGCCGGATTTCCAGCTTGCTCGCTTGCTAGCTTGCCCCGCATCGGGCAAGGGCGCACGTCGCCTTGATTGGGCGCCGCCATGGCTCCCGCTGCTCGGGCAAGATAGAACCATGCGGCGGACGGGACACGGCGTGTCGTATGAATGGACGGGTACATGAGCGGTAAGGCCAAGACGATTCAAACCTCGCAGTTTGCCGCAGCCTTACTGGGGTGTACGATGCTTGCGGGCCTGCCGGGGATCGCCGGCGCCCAGGAAGCGGCGCCGCCACCTGCGGAGCCTGCGGCTCCTTCCGCACCAGTTGCTACTGCTGCCGGTGAAGAAGGACAGGTCATCCGTTCGATCGCCGTGGCGGGCGCGCAGCGCCTCGAACCGGCAACGATCGTCAGCTACGTCCGCATGCGGCCTGGGCAGGCTTACACGGCTGCGCTCGCTGACGAGGCGTTGAAGGACCTGGCGGCGACCGAGCTGTTTGCCGACTTCTCAATCCAGAACAACGATGGAAACGTCGTCATTACGGTCGTCGAGAACCCGGTGATCAACCGCGTGGTGCTGGAAGGCAACCGGCGTCTCAAGAACGACAAGATCCTTCCCGAGATCAAGCTGGCGCCGCGGCAGATATTCACCCGCTCCAAGGTGCGTGCCGACGTCGCGCGCATCATCGAGCTCTACAAGCGCCAGGGACGCTTTGCCGCGACGGTCGAGCCGCAGATGGTGCAGCTCGATCAAAACCGCGTCGACGTGATCTTCGAGATCAACGAAGGGCCGAAATCCAAAGTCCGCGCGATCAACATCCTGGGCAACGAAGCCTTTTCGGATCGCGAACTGCGCAGCGAGATGGTGACGCAGGTTTCGGGCTTGCTGAAGATCTTCAGCTCGGCGA
Organism: uncultured Erythrobacter sp.; assembly: GCA_964439725.1. Taxonomy (GTDB): domain Bacteria; phylum Pseudomonadota; class Alphaproteobacteria; order Sphingomonadales; family Sphingomonadaceae; genus Croceibacterium_A. Next base: position 25,676 of record CAYTPY010000003.1, read on the forward strand.
CCAGCTACGACCCGGATCGGCTCGCCTACGACCAGCAGCAGCTTCGCGCCTTCTACCTTGAGAACGGCTACGCCGATTTCCGCGTGGTCTCTGCCGTCGCGGAGCTGACGCCCGACAAGCGCGATTTCATCATCACTTACGTGGTCGAGGAGGGCGAGCGCTACAAGTTTGGCAACGTCGAAGTCGAAAGCCAGCTGCGCGATTTCGACAGCAGCACGATGACGCGTTCGCTGCCGATGGGCACGGGCAACTGGTACGACGCGAAGTTGGTCGAGGACACGGTCGAGCGACTGACGGAGACCGCGGGGGCGTTCGGCTATGCCTTCGCCGATGTGCGCCCTCGGATCACGCGCAATCGCGAAGACCTGACGATGGACGTCACGTTCATCATCAACGAAGCACCGCGCGTTTATGTCGAGCGTGTCGACGTCAACGGCAATACGCTGACGCAGGACAAGGTGATCCGCCGCGAGTTCCGCCTCGCCGAAGGCGACGCCTTCAACTCGCTTCAGGTCAGGCGCTCGACAGCGCGCATCAACTCGCTGGGCTACTTCCAGGAGAACTTCGAGATCGATCAGGTCGACGGCAGCGCGCCCGACCGCATCATTCTTGAAGCCAACGTCCAGGAGCAGGCGACGGGCGAACTCTCGCTTTCGGCCGGCTTCTCCAGCCTCGAGAGCTTCATCTTCCAGGGCTCGATCCGCCAGCGCAACTTCCGCGGGCGCGGCCAGACGGTCGGACTCTCGCTCAACTACTCGCGCTATTCGCGCTCCGGCTCGATCAGCTTCACCGAGCCCTATCTGTTCGACAAGAACATCTCAGCCGGGGTCGACGTTTACCGCCGGGACTACAACAACGGTTATTACAACCGCGCGAGCGCCACTTACGAGTCTGCGACGACCGGCACTTCGTTCCGCGTCGGCGTTCCGCTCAGCGAGTATCTCAGCGCCATCGGCCGCTATACCTTCCAGCACGAGAACATTACCGTCGACGAGAACCTGTTCTTCGGCGATTTCGACGGCGACGGCGTCCGTACCTGCGAGCCCCTTCTGGCTGGACGTTATCTGTGCGAAGCCTTGGGCAAGCGCACGACGTCCCTCATCGGCATGTCGCTGGTGCACAACTCGCTCGACAGCCGGCTCCGGCCGACGCGCGGCGAATCTGCCAGCGCGAATTTCGACTTTGCCGGGCTTGGCGGGTCATCGCGCTATGTGCGCTTCACCGGCCAGGCAGCGAAATACTGGCAGCCGATGTCGGGCTGGATTTTCTCGCTCACCGCGGAAACGGGCTACATCAAGGGCCTCAAGGATCTTGGGCCCGGACGCGACGATGTTCGGCTGACCGACCGGTTCTTCCTGGGCGAGCCGGAGATCCGCGGCTTCGACATTCGCGGGGTCGGCCCTCGCGTCGTACGGCGGTTCTACACGGTCGACGATGACGGCGCGGCAACGCTCCTTCCGCTGGACGATCGCGGCAACCAGGACGATGCGCTCGGTGGCACCGCGTTCTATCTGGGCCGCGCTGAGCTCGAGATCCCGCTCGGCTCGGGCGCGCGTGAGCTCGGATTGCGGCCGTCGATCTTCGTGGATGCCGGCGCCGTGTTCGGGATCAAGGCGCCGCCACTCACCAACAGCCCCTATCCGGACGGCATCTTCATCCCGACGCGTGATGGGGAGGGCAACGCACTCTATACGCAGATCAACGAAGCCACGCTCGTGGACGGGACCTGCCGGCCCGGGACCGGTACCGGTGCCATCAGCATTGTCACCAGCCCAACCAATCCCGCTCCGCCTTCTTGCCTTACCAGCAATGCCAACACAGCAGTTGGCAACTCGTTGCCACCCTTCGTGGAAGAGTTCTACGGCAACACACCTCGTCCTCGCGTGTCGATCGGCATCGGGGTGAACTGGAATTCGCCGTTTGGTCCCTTCCGCATCAACTTCGCCTATCCGCTCCTCAAGGAGCCGGGTGACGACACCAAGCGCTTCTCCTTCAACGTAGGAACCTCATTCTGATGAACGCTCGTTTTCTCGGCGCCGCCACGCTGGCGCTTTCGGTAGTCGCGGCCGTTCCTGCCGCCGCGCAAGTCAACGGTGTTGCAGTTGCCGATCCCGCGGTAGCGGTTGCCGGCTCGCAGGCGCTCCAGGGCGCTTACCAGCAGGTCGCGACCACCTTTGCCGCCCAGCGCACTCAGCTCGAGCAGCTTCAGCAACAGCGCGCCGACGCGATCCGCCAGTTCGACACCGATGGCGACGGGCAGCTTAGCCAGGAAGAGCAGACTGCGGCCCAGGCCAATACCACGGTCATGCAGCAGGTTCAGGGTCTCGAGCAGCAGATCAACGCCGCCCAGCAGCCGATCACCCGGGCCCGCGTCTACGTGGTCGAACAGCTGGCCCAGCAGCTCTCGCCGGCAGTCCAGCAGGTCGTTCAGGCCGGCAACATTCAGCTGATCCTGAACCCGAATTCGGCGCTCTACATCGGCGATGCAGCCGACGTGACCGATGAAATCATCACCCAGCTGAATCAGCTCGCTCCCACCGTATCGTCGGCCGCGCCGGACGGCTGGCAGCCGCAGCAGCAGTCGGTGCAGCTCTATCAGCAGGTTTCGGAAATTCTGCTGACCGTCGCCCTTCAGCAGCAGGCGCAAGCCCAGCAGGGTCAGCAAGGCCAGCAGGCCCAGCAACCGGCGGCGACGCCGGTCCAAGGCCGCTGATCGGTCAGGCGAAGGTTGTTCAAGGCATGAGCGAGGCTGACGCCCGGCGCAGTTACGACATCGCGCAGATCCTCAAGGCCCTTCCGCACCGCTATCCGCTTCTCCTCGTCGACAAGGTAATTGACCTGCGCGTCGACGAGGAGATTCATGCGGTGAAAGCCGTGAGCTTCAACGAGCAGTTCTTCCAAGGGCATTTCCCCGGCCGCCCGATCATGCCGGGCGTGCTGCAGATCGAAGCCCTAGCCCAGGCAGCCGGCATCCTGGCTATGGAGACACTCCAATTGGCGGGGTCGGGCAAGCTCGTCTATTTCATGGCGATCGAAGAGGCCAAGTTCCGGGCTCCGGTGGAGCCGGGCTGCCTGCTCGACCTGCGCGTCGGCTTCGTCCAGAAGCGGACTCGGGTCTGCAAGTTCTGGGGCCGGGCCAGCGTCGAAGACAAGGTGACTTGCGAGGTGCAGTTCACCGCCATGATAGCCGATGGTCCGGACGCGGGCTGATCGGCCCAGCCTCAGAGATAGTTGCAATCGGGATCGCCTGCCTGTAAGCGCGCGCCTTTCCCGACATTGCCCGGCCGGTCGGTACCGGCCTCATGCACGAAGGACGTACCGCCATGAAGGCCGATATTCACCCCGACTACCACATGATCAAGGTGCAGATGACGGACGGCACCGTGTTCGAAACGCGCTCCACATGGGGCAGCGAAGGTGACACGCTGGCGCTCGACATCGATCCTACCAGCCATCCGGCCTGGACCGGCGGTACCCGCCAGGTTGATCAGGGCGGCCGCGTGGCTCAGTTCAACAAGCGCTTCGGCGGGCTCTCGCTCAAGAAGAAGTAAGCGGTCCCGAGACCAACAAGAGGGCGGCTCTGCGGGGCCGCCCTTTTTGTATGGCATCTAAGCTTGGGTGCCGTTCGGCACGAAGCGTAGGGTCCCCGCCAGGCGCACCTCTCCTGTGTCGCTCGAATGGTTCGCTCCGTCGAGCACCGGCACCTCGACAAAATCGCGGTAGGGATCGAGATCCAGACAAGCGACGTTGATGCCGTAGCTATGGGGATCCGCGCGGCGCCGGTGGAACGTGTAGGTCCCGCACCGGGAACAGAAGTAGTGTTTCGCGGTGCGGGTATTGAATTCGTAGAGCGTCAGCCATTCCTCACCCGCCATGATTTCGAGGGAATCGAGCGGCGCTCCCACGGTAACCGCGCCCTTGATCCGGCAGATCGAGCAGTCGCAGCGGGCTCCGCGCAGCACCTCCGGAAGCTTCACCGTGAACGTCACTGCGCCGCAGTGACACGAACCTTGCTTCACCATGTCCAAGCTTCCCCGATACCTGTAATTTCGCTTTGCTTCCGGCGGCCGCTTGTGCAACAGGCTCGCGCCCGCGCCGTTCCTGCTTGACCCGGGGGCGCAGCGGCTTACCTAGCCCGGCATACGGCATGGGCCATGGCGATTGTAGCTCAGTTGGTTAGAGCGCCGGTTTGTGGTACCGGAGGTCGGGGGTTCGAGACCCCTCAATCGCCCCATTCCTTCACAATTGGCACGCCGGCTCGGACCTGAGCGCTCCGCGGCGGCCGATGGTCGCGTTGGTCCGCGTTGACAATGTCTGGGAAAAGGGTCCGGCCTTGCCGGTCGGTTCAGCAACTGTCAAAGCGGCCCGCGACAAGAGCCAAATGGAACCATGCACGGCTTCGCAAACCCCGCACGCTTTTTGAGATTGGCCCGCTGGCTCACGCCGGCGTTGCTGCTCTCGGGCCTTGTGTTGACCGCCGCATCGCTGACCTATGGGATGTTCTTCGCCCCGGCCGAGCGCCTGCAGGGGGAGACGGTGCGCATCCTGTTCATCCATGTGCCGACCGCTTGGCTCGGCATGGGGGGCTGGACCGCCATCGCGATCGCCAGCTTTGTCGAACTGGTCTGGCGCCACCCGTTGGCCGCGCTCGCTGCGCGCGGCGCGGCCGTGCCCGGTGCGGTATTCACGGCCCTGTGCCTGGCTACGGGCTCGCTTTGGGGGCGGCCGGCCTGGGGCACCTGGTGGGTCTGGGACGGCCGCCTGACCAGCATGCTTGTGCTGCTGTTTCTCTATTTCGGGTATATCGCGCTTGCCAACGCCGTTCAGCGCGAGGGTGGCTCGAGCCGGATCCCGGCGATCTTTGGCCTGGTTGGCGCGGTGAACATTCCCATCATTCACTATTCGGTGATCTGGTGGAACAGCCTGCATCAGCCGCCCAGCATTACCACCGGCGGCTCCGCGATGGCCGGGCCGTTTCTCTGGGGACTTCTCGCAGCGACGCTTGGCTTTGGGCTGATCTTCGGCGGGGTCGTGCTGGCCCGGATGCGGGCGCTGCTCGCCGACGTGCAGGCCGAGGCGCGCCTGCGGCGCAAGGCGCTGGAAGCCTGATGCGCGAAGCCCTCGATCCCTGGTTCTTCGTCTATACGTCGTACGCGCTCACTATCGGCGGTACGCTGGCGCTGATCGGCTGGAGTTGGCTCGCCATGCGCGCTGCTGAGCGCCGCAAGGACAAGGGGCGCAGGAAGTGAATGCCGGTTTGAAACCCAAGCACCAGCGGCTTGTCTTGCTCCTCGTTGCGATCGTCGTTCTGATTGGTGCGGCGCTGCTGGCCGCTTGGGCGCTGCGCAACCAGGCGAGCTACTTTTATGTACCGAGCGACATCGCGGCCGATCCCCCCGAAGTAGGCCAAGCGGTGCGGCTTGGTGGAATGGTCAAGGTGGCCTCACTTCGCACCCAAGCGGACGGTGTGACGATCGACTTTGTCGTACACGACGGCGAGGCGGAGATACCGGTGACTTTCGCTGGCATCCTTCCGGATTTGTTCGTCGAAGGATCGGGCGTCGTCGCCGAGGGCTCGTTACGCTCCGACGGCACGTTCGAGGCCAACCACCTCCTGGCCAAGCATGATGAGAATTACATTCCGCGCGAACTTGAAGATATGACCCCCCACCAGGTGCGGCAAACGGTGGCGGAGACCCAGTGAAGGACCGCGGACAATGATTGCCGAGATCGGCCTTGCCGCTCTGTGGCTCGCGGCGGCGCTAGCTGGCTTGCAGCTCGTGGCGGGCGCCTTGGCTGCCATGCGCGGCAATGACGTGCTGGGCTCTCTGGTCCGGCCCGCGGCGATTGCGCAAGGCCTGCTTTGCGCGCTGTCCTTCGGCTTGCTGATCCTGCTCTTCGTGCGGACCGATCTGTCGGTGGCGCTAGTGGCTAGCAACTCGCATTCCGAAAAGCCGCTGATCTTCAAGTTCTCCGGAGCCTGGGGCAACCACGAGGGCTCGATGCTACTGTGGATCACCGTCATGGCAGTGGCCGGCGCGCTGATCGGGCTGGTTGAGCGGCGGCTACCGGAACGCACCATGCTGGCCACGCTGGCAGCGCAGGCTTTTGTCGGGATCGGCTTCTACGCCTACATCCTTCTGGCCTCGAACCCATTCACGCGGCTCGATCCCGCTCCAATCCAAGGGGCAGGCCTGAACCCGCAGTTGCAGGATATCGGCCTCGCCTACCATCCGACCACCTTCTACGTCGGGTATGTCGGCCTCTCGGTGGCGTTCAGCTTCGTGGTGGGCGCCTTGCTCACCCGCCAGGTAACGCCCGATTTCGCCCGCGCGATGCGTCCGTGGGCGCTCGGAGCCTGGATTTTCCTGACGCTCGGCATCACCGCCGGCAGCTACTGGGCCGCCTATATCCTCGGCTGGGGCGGATGGTGGTTCTGGGATCCCGTGGAGAACGGAGGGCTCATGCCGTGGCTGGCGGCCACTGCGCTGCTGCATTCGGTCAGCGTGCTCGCGGCCCGTGACGCACTGCGCACCTGGACGGTGATGCTCGGCGTTCTGGCCTTCTCCATGAGTATGTTGGGGACTTTCCTGGTCCGCTCCGGCATTTTAACGAGCGTTCATGCTTTCGCCGTCGACCCCACCCGCGGCTCCTTCATCCTCGCGCTGCTGGCAATCTATATCGGCGGGGCCTTGGCCCTCTTCGTTGCCCGTTCTTCCACCGTCGCGGAGGGAGAGCGCTTCAAGATGATCAGCCGGGAAAGCGCGCTGGTGATCAACAACGTCGCGCTTTGCGCGATCCTCGCGGTGGTATTGTTCGGCACCCTCTATCCCCTGCTGACCGAGGCGCTCGGCTTTCAGGTCTCCGTCGGCCCGCCCTATTTCAATCCAGTCAGTGCGATCTTCTTCCTGCCGATGCTGCTGGTCTTGGCCGTCGGGCCGCTGCTGCGCTGGCGACGCGACAGCCTGACGCGGATTCGCACTCCGATCCTCGTTGTCGGCGGCATCCTCTTGGCGGCACTCGCGGTTGCTATCTTCGCGACGGATGCGGGGGTTCTGCCTCTGCTCGGAATCGGGTTCGCGGCAGCGGTCGCCGTGGCGAGCTTCATGCCGCTTCGGGGGCGCGGTTTGCGGCGAGTGCCGCTCGCCGTCTGGGGCATGGCGATCAGCCACTTCGGTGTGGCGGTTGGCCTCTTCGGCATGGCCGCAGACTCAGCTTTCGAGCAGGAGCGGCTGGTTGCAGCCGAAGTCGGCGACGTGATCGAGGATGGCCCGTGGACCGTGCGGGTGGTCAGTGTAGCCCCTGTGGCCGGATCGAACTGGACCGGGCTCGAGGCCACCCTTGAGGCGCAGTACAAGGATGGCGGCGTGAGCATCGTCAGCCCGCAGAAGCGCAGCTTCTGGACCCCGCCGCAGGAAACCAGCACATCGGCGATGGTCACGCGGTGGAACGGACAGCTCTATACCGTACTTGGCGGCGAGACCGATGACGGACGCTGGCAGCTACGCCTGTCGTGGAAGCCGTTCGTCACATGGATCTGGTACGGCGGCATCCTGATCGCGTTGGGCGGTTTGCTGGCCTTGATCGGGCGCCTGCGAAGCGACCTGCGAAGGCGCGCAGCGCGCGAGAAGGCTGGCGCGCGCCGTGCGGAGGTGATCGCATGACTCGGCTGCGCGTGTTCCTATGGGGCCTGGTGGCCTTAGCGGCAGGGTTGCTGGGGCTGTTTGCCTATCAGCTCAGCCAGCCGAAGAACGATTTCGTGCAGAGCGCGATGATCGGCAAGCCGATGCCCGAGTTCGCGTTACCCGCTGTTGTCTCGGAGCGGCCGGGGCTGGCGAGCGCCGATCTGGTCGATGGCCAGCCCAAGCTGCTCAACATCTTTGCGAGCTGGTGCGTGCCTTGCGCGGCCGAGGCGCCGCATTTGGCCGAGCTCGAACGCCAAGGCGCGCAGATCGTCGGGGTCGCCATTCGTGACCGGCCCGAGGACGTGGCGGCATTTCTGTCCCGTTACGGCAACCCGTTCAGCCGTATCGGGGGGGACGACATCAGCAGCGTCCAGCTCGAGCTCGGCTCCTCGGGCGTGCCCGAGACCTTCGTGATCGATGGCCGGGGCGTGATCCGCTACCAGCACATCGGCGACATTCGCGCCGAACATGTGCCGGTTCTGCTCGCCGAACTGCGGAAGGCAGAGGCTTGATCGGGTTTGCGTCTTTCCTTCGTCGGATTCCCGGATGGGCCGGGCTGGCGATGCTGTGGACGGCTCTGGCGCTCTGTATCGTCGCCACCCCTGCGGCGGCGCAAGATTCACTGCCCCCAGCGCCTTACGCGTACCGGCAGCTCGACGACCCCGCGCTGGAGGCACAGGCCAAGGCCCTGATGGAGACGCTCCGTTGTCTCAAGTGCCAGAGCCAGTCAATTGGAGACAGCGACGCGCCGATGGCCGGAGACATGCGCCATCAGGTCCGCACCCGCCTCCTGGCCGGGGACAGTCCTGCCGAAGTGCGCGCTTGGCTTGTGGAGCGCTACGGCGACTATGTCAGTTACCAGCCTACAGTTAAGTCCACGACCTGGCCCTTGTTCGTCGTGCCGCTTCTGATCTTGATCCTGGCGGGTGTGATCCTGCGCGGCAGGTTGAAGGGCAGAAAGGCATGATCTGGCTGGCGGTTCTCGTCTTGGCGCTGGTCACTTTCGTGGCAGGTGCCTTCGTTTTTCGGATCGAACGGGCTGGCTGGCTGGCCTTCGGCGCCGCAATCATGCTCGGTCTCGCCGGCTACGCTTATCAGGCTAACCCGGACATGGGCGGTGCCCCTGCATCCGCTGTCCGCGGCCCGTCAGCGGGCAACTGGGCCGTCGTCGATGATCGAAAAGCGATGATCGGGGATCGTGCTCGTTCAGACAACAATGCGATAGTGGTCGCAGATGCATTCGTGCGCCAAGGGCAACACTCGAACGCCGTTGCGATGCTGCGCAAAGCCGTCACGGACAACCCTGAGGACGCAGAAGCTTGGCTGGCTCTCGGCAATGCCCTGATCGAGCATGCCGAAGGATCGGTGACGACACCGGCGCTGTACGCCTATCGCAAGGCCGGCGAACTTGATGCTGGCGGGGTCGGCGCGGGCTATTTTCTCGGCCTGGCCATGATCCGTCAGGGCAGGTTGCTCGATGCGCGCAAGATGTGGTCCGACACGCTGGCGTCTGCCCAGTCCGACGCTGAGGGCCGCGACATCCTGGCCGAGCGTCTGGGCCGGCTGGATGCGCTGTTGGCTCAGATGGCCAGCGGACAGCCGCTCACCCTCCCGCAGGTGCCCTGAACGGCCGATTGCGGCGGGCTTGTGCCGCTGCTAATCGCCGCCGCTGCCGCGCATGAGTCGCGTAGGGGCATCTATTCCCGATGAGTTCAGCCCAAGGTGAACAGCGCGCGTCCGCCAAAGTGAAGCTGGCGGTCGGGGCCGTCGGCATCGTCTTTGGCGATATCGGCACAAGCCCGCTCTACGCCTTTCGTGAGACATTCGTCGGGCCGCATCCGCTAGCGCTCGACGATTTGCACGTGTTCGGCGTGGTCAGCCTGATCTTCTGGTCGATGACGCTAGTCGTCTCGATCCAGTACGTTACGCTGCTGATGCGCGCCGACAACAAGGGGGAGGGCGGATCGCTGGCTCTCGTCGCGCTGCTGTCGCGGCGGATGGATCGCTCCCGGTACGGCTGGCTCGTCGTGCTTCTCGGCGTTTTCGCGACCGCGCTCTTCTACGGCGATTCCATGATCACGCCGGCGATCTCGGTCCTTTCGGCGGTCGAGGGCTTCACGGTCGTGAACCCGGCTATGTCGGAGTGGGTGATCCCCATTGCGCTGGTCTTGCTCGTTGCACTGTTCGTTCTGCAAAAACGTGGGACAACCCGGGTGGGGGCGCTCTTTGCGCCCGTGATGATCGTCTATTTCGTGGTTCTGGCGGTTCTCGGAATCTTCCACATCGCGCAAAGCCCCGAGATCCTGATGGCGCTGAACCCTTGGTACGCCATTCAGTTCTTCATCGTCGACAAGTGGCTGGCCTTCCTGGCGCTCGGCTCAGTGGTCCTGGCGGTGACGGGGTCCGAAGCGCTCTATTCGGACATGGGCCACTTCGGCCGCGGCCCGCTTCGGCTGTCGTGGTTCGGCTTCGTCATGCCGTGCTTGCTGCTGAACTACTTCGGGCAGGGGGCGATGATCGTCGGGCTGAGCGCGACCGATGCCGCCGAAGCGGTGCGCAACCCGTTCTTCTTCCTGGCTCCGGAAGCGCTACGCCTGCCCTTGGTCTTGCTGGCTACCGGGGCGACCTTCATCGCCAGCCAAGCAGTGATATCGGGCGCGTTCTCGATCACTCACCAGGCAATACAGCTCGGATTCGTGCCGCGCCTGTCGATCCGTCACACCAGCGACGAGCACCAAGGGCAAATCTACATCCCGGCGATCAACTGGGTACTGATGGTGGCGGTCATCTTGCTGGTGCTGACCTTCCGTAATTCCTCTAACCTGGCTTCCGCCTACGGCATCGCTGTCACTGGCGCGATGCTGATCGATACCTGCTTACTTGCCGTGTTGGTCACATTGCTGTGGCGTTGGAAGTGGTACGTGGCTGCCCCGGTCATGGGCGTATTCTTCCTTGTCGGGGGAGCCTACTTCGGCGCCAACTTGATGAAGGTGCCCGACGGCGGCTGGTTTCCGCTATTGGTGGGAGCGTTCGCCTTCACTTTGCTGACCACCTGGTCAAAGGGCCGGCGTCTGATGCGCGAGCGGATGAGCGAGATGAGCCTGCCGCTTGAGATCTTCGCAAAGTCGGCCCGCAACAGCGCCGCTCGGGTACCGGGCACCGCGATCTTCATGAATTCGGGCGCTCACGGAACACCCTCAGCGCTGCTGCACAATATCAAGCACAACAAAGTGCTGCACGAGCGCGTGGTAGTGCTGACGGTGCAGATCGCGGAAGTGCCTTATGTCGATCCGGAGAAGCGGATTGAGGTCAGCGCGATTGGGGACGGGTTCTACCGCTTGGTGCTGCATTACGGCTTCATGGAGGAAACTGACGTCCCCACGGCGCTCAAGGGTGTGGCCACTTGCGGAGCGCCGTTCGAGATGATGCAGACCAGCTTCTTCCTGTCGCGTCAGACGCTGCTTTCGGCCGAAAAGCCCGGCATGCAGCGTTGGCGCGAAAAGCTGTTCGCCTGGATGATGCGGAATTCCGCGACGCCGATGGAGTTCTTCCGGCTGCCGACCAACCGAGTGGTCGAGCTCGGTAGCCAGGTGGAGATCTAGCTTCAGGCCTTGCGGTGAAGCGGAACCACGTTGGATGATCGTGGTTCGGCGGGAACGTCCAGCAGTGCCTGCAGAGCCTGGTGGTCCAAGGGCTTGTCGAACGCCAGCCCCAGCGAACCTTTCTTGAGCCACTTCAGTTTGGCGGCGATCGGACCGAACTCGCCCAGCCAAATCTCGATCAGCTCGGTCTTGGTCACGCCAATCGAGTTGGCTCGCAACCGGCAGCCGCTGGCGCTCAGGTCGGTGATCAGCACGTCTTCAGCAGGCCGCCCGCTGACGCTGTACTTTCCCGCTACGAGGACCGAGCCTCGTTCGGCACCGCGCGGGGTGTTGCTGCGCGCGAGAAGCATCGGACGTTTCTTGCTGGCCATTCGCCGACGCTAGGGGACCCGGCTTAAGGATGTCTTGCGCAGAGGGAAGATGCCTCCCGGCGCTCGTGCCCAAGCATCCTTAGCCGAGGTTTGCGCTGACCATGGCATAGGCCATCGGCAGCGACAGCAGCACGTTGGTGCGGCTCGCGATCAGTGCCACCGGGCCTGCCTTGGCTTTGGCCTCCTCGCTCGCTTCGACCAAGCCAAGGATCTTCTTCTGCGCCGGCCAGATCACGAACCAGACGTTAAACGCCATGATCAAGGCCAGCCACATGCCGATGCCTATCAAGTTGATGCCGTCTGCCCCGGTGCCCCGAAAGGTCAGCGCATCCGCGCCATAACCGTTGTGGAAGGCGATGATGAGGCCGGTCAGCACGGTCAGCGCTGCACCCCAGCGGAAGAAGAATAGAACGCGCGGAGCGATATAGCCTGTCACGCCTTTCTTCAGCTCAGCGGGCACCTTGGGCATAGTCGGTACCTGGACGAAATTGAGGTAGTACAGCAGACCGATCCACACGATGCCGAAGAACAGGTGGAGCCAGCGGAATACGTCGTCGACGATCGATTGTGGATCGGCGCCGGTCCAGCCGCTGAAGGCGTAGACCATGATGAGCGCCAGGATCACACCCGCCGCCAGAACGAGGTGCAAATTGCCGAAGAATTTTGTCATGGCGTTTCCCCTGTCTCCCTTTTGTCGTTGGGTCAGATGTAGCCTGAAGCAGGGGATGTGGACAAGGCGGGTCAGCCGGTCGGCGGCGGCGTGGTCTCCTCTTCCTTGACCCCCTCGGCGCTCAACCCGTGGCGCAGCAGCATCGGCAGTTGGGTGAAAGTAAAAAGGAAGGTTACCGGCAGGAACACCCACAGCTTGGCCGCGAGCCAATCGCCGAAGTCCAAGTACCAGACCAGCCCCTCGTTCAGCGCTGCAAGGAACAGGAAGAAAATGCCCCAATTGCGGCTCAGCTTGAGCCACCCTTCGTGGTCGAGGCCCTCGAACGCGGCCTCCAGGAGAACCTTCAAAAAGGCGACGCCCCTCAGCCAGCCCGCCAGGAGCAGAACGCCGAACACGACGTAGATCACGGTAGGCTTTGCCTGGATCACCCGCTGGTCGCCGGTCCACATCGTGATGCCGCCAAAGACCACGATCAGGGCTGTCGACAGCCATAGCATCGGGCTCACTTTGCCCAGGCGCCAGCGCGAGACGACCAATGCGATGAGGGCGGCGACGACGAAAGCTCCGGTGCTGCCAATCACCGCACCGACTTCGCCAGCGATGCTCGCCTCGTCTGGCTTGAGATAGCGATAGGTCAGGAAGAAGACGAGCAGTGGCCCGTAATCGACGGCAACGTTGATCCAGCCGGACTTTGGCTTCTTGGTCGGTGTGTCGGCCATCAGGCCACTCCTGCAATGACGCGTGCAACGAGGTCGGGGTCGAAGGGACGCAAGTCGTCGATCTTCTCGCCGACCCCGATCGCGTGGATCGGCAATCCGTACTGTTCCGCGGCCGCCACCAGGACACCGCCCCGGGCTGTTCCGTCGAGCTTGGTCATGATGAGCCCGGTGACGCCGGCGACCTCCTTGAACACATCGATCTGGCTGAGCGCGTTCTGGCCATTGGTCGCGTCAAGCACCAGCACGACGTCGTGCGGGGCCTCGGGGTTGAGGCGGCCGAGCACGCGGCGGATCTTGGCCAATTCGTCCATCAACTCGCGCTTGTTCTGTAGGCGCCCGGCGGTGTCGACGACCAGCGCGTCGATACCGGTATCTGTGGCGCGCTTGACGGCGTCGAACACGATGGAGGCGGGATCGCCGCCTTCAGGCCCCCGGACGACGTCTACCCCGATCCGCTCGGCCCAGACCGCAAGCTGGCCGATCGCTGCGGCACGGAAGGTGTCGCCGGCGGCGAGCAGGACGCCGTAGTCGTCTTCCTGGAACAAGTGCGCGAGCTTGGCGATCGTGGTGGTCTTGCCGCTGCCGTTGACGCCGATCACCAGGATCACCTGCGGTCGCGGAAAGGCGGTGATCTCGAGTGGCTTGGCGACCGGGCGCAGGATCGCGGCGATCTCTTCTGCCACCGCTTCCTTGAGCTCACGTTCGGTGATCGACAGGCCGAAGCGCTTTTCGTTTAGCTTGGCCCGAATGCGGGCGGCGGCGCTCGGACCGAGATCGGACAGGATGAGCGCATCCTCGACTTCGTCCAGCGTCGCATCGTCGAGCCGCGCGGTGCCGACAGCGGCGCTGAGATTCTCGCTCAGACGTTCCGAGGTCTTGCGGAAGCCGCCGAAGAGCCGATCCGACCAGCTAGCTTCGCTCATTGCAGAAGGCCTTCGCGAACGGTGACGGGAGTGACAGAAATGATAGTGCCCCTGCCGGTCCGGGTGGGCAGGGCGACGCGAGCGAAGTTGCCCGCGTGACCTGTGCCGTCGCTCTCGGCGAGCACGGAAAGCTCGGTTCCGACGAGGCTGGCTAACCATATGTCGCGTACGCCCCTGACTTCTGCGCGTAAGTCTGCGGCGCGTGCTTTGGTCAAACTTGGATGTACCTGCGGCATTCGCGCGGCCGGCGTTCCAGGGCGCGGTGAGTAGGGGAATACATGACCATGCACGATCCCGAGCTCGCGGATGATCGAGCGGTTAGCGGCGTGCATGGCGTCGTCCTCGGTCGGGAAGCCGGCGATCAGGTCGGCGCCAATGGCGATGTCCGGCCGCCGGGCGCGAAGCCGTTCAACCAGAGCCACTGCGTCCGCGCGCAAGTGGCGGCGCTTCATCCGCTTGAGGATCAGGTCGTGGCCGTGCTGCAGCGAGAGATGCAGGTGCGGCATGACGCGGCTTTCACTGGCGAGAAGATCGAACAGCAGCGGGTCGATCTCGACGCCGTCGAGCGAGGACATGCGCAGCCGCTGGAGCTGCGGGAAGGTCTGCAGGATAGCATCGACCAACGATCCCAGCGCGGGGCGGCCGGGCAAGTCATGGCCCCAGCTGGTGACGTCGACGCCGGTCAGGATCACTTCGGCCGCGCCCTGATCGAGGTGCTGCTCCACTTCGCGCAGTACTTGCGCGACGCTGAGCGAGCGGCTGCGGCCGCGGCCCTGCGGGATCACGCAGAACGTGCAGGCGTGGTCGCAGCCGTTCTGGACCGCGACGAAGGCGCGGGTATGCTGCGGCGTAACCGGTGTCAGGCGCGGCGGGACGTTCCAGACGCGCGGGTCGAGCTTGCGGGCGTTCGGGATGAGCCCGTCGACTTCGGGCATCGTGCCGAGCTGGTCGCGCTCGATCTCGGCGGCGCAGCCGGTGACTAGCAGCCGCGCCTTCGGCCTTGCCCGGCGCGCGCGGCGGATGGCTTGGCGGGTCTGGCGTACCGCCTCAGCCGTAACCGCGCAGCTGTTGACGACGACCACATCGGTTTCGTCTGCCAGCAGCGCGCGGATGCCTTCGCTCTCGGCGATATTGAGCCGGCAGCCGAGCGACACGACTTCCACGCTCATGCGAAGTCACCCCAGTCAAAAGTGCCGCGGAAGCTTTCGGTGGCCGGGCCCGTCATCGTGATCCGCCCGTCCTCGCCCCAGGCGATCAGCAGCGAGCCGCCGGGAAGCGTAACGGTCACTTCGCGCTGCGCCAGCCCGCGCCGCATCGCGGCCACCGCGGTAGCGCAGGCGCCTGTGCCGCAAGCGCGCGTCAGCCCGGCGCCGCGCTCCCATACCCGCAGACGTATCGTCTCCCGGTTTTCGATCGTCGCGACGTTGACGTTCACGCGTTCAGGGAACAGCGGGTCGTTCTCGATCTCGGGGCCGAGCCGTTCAAGATCGACCGCGTCGCAGTTGGGCACGAAGAACACGGCGTGGGGATTGCCGACGTTGACGGCGGCCGGCTGCTCCAGCTCCTCCCAGCCGACTGGCATCGCCGCGGTGTCCATCGCATAGGCGAGGGGGATCGCCTCCCATTCGAAGCGCGGCTCCCCCATGTCGACCGCTGCGCCGCCTTCGCCGGGCTGCACCGCCAGGATGCCCGCGGCGGTTTCGATGTGAGCCGGGGAGCCGTGCAGGATCGCCACCGCGCGGGTCGCATTGCCGCAGGCGGCGACTTCGCTGCCGTCCGCGTTGAAGATCCGCATGCGCAAGTCGGCGGTGGTGGATTCCTCAAGCACGATCATTTGGTCGCAGCCGATCCCGGTCCGCCGGTCAGCCAATGCCCGCGCCAGGGCCGGCGAAATCGGCGGCAGCGGCTGGGTGCGCGTATCGAGCACAACGAAGTCGTTGCCGAGCCCGTGCATCTTGGTGAAGGCGGCGCGCATCGCCGCCAACTAGGGGCGGCTTGCGCTGAGGGCAATGGGGTGGAAGTCAGCCCGCCTTGCGCTGGACCGAGGCTGCGGCTCCGTCGGCGCGTGAGTGGGCTAGTAAATCGAGTTGCTCCAGCCTCTGACGGGTCGCCGCCGCATCTTCCGGCATCCCATAGAGGTAGCCTTGTCCCTTCAACGGTCCAATCGTCCGCAATGCGGCGAGAATGGCTGCGCTTTCCACGCCTTCGGCGGTGACCGGCAGCGAAAGCCCGCGGCCGAGGGAGACGATGGCCTCGACCAGTTCGCTGGGGCCACCATCGGCGGAGATGTCGTTGACGAAGCTGCGATCGATCTTGAGCCGGTCGAACGGCAGGGTGCGGAGCTGCGACAGGCTCGAATAACCGGTACCGAAATCGTCCAGGCTGATGCGGATTCCCTGGTTCTTGAGCGTGGTGATGATCGTGCGGACCGCGCCGAGGTTCTCGTGTAAGCAGCTTTCGGTGATCTCGATCTCGAAGCGGGCCGCCGGGAATCCGGCTTCGCTCAGCATCTTGAGCAGCTTCTGCGCGAACCATGGGTCGCGGAGCTGGATCGGCGAGATGTTGACCGAAAGAGTAAGCTTCGGATCCCATTCGTGAGCATCGACCAGCGCCTGGCGGATCAGAGATTCGGACAGTTCGGCAATGATGTCGATCTGCTCGGCAATCGGAATGAAGACCTCCGGGCTGACTACGCCGAACTGCGGCGACTGCCAGCGTGCCAGCATTTCGAAGCCGACCAGTTCACCGCTGTCGAGGTCGACCTGCTGCTCGTAGTAGGGGACAAACTCACCGGCGGCCACGCCGCGCCGGATGCCGGCCTCCAGTTCCGCGCGGTAGCGGAGCTCGGTCTCCATCTGCGCTTCGAACCAATAGAACCGGTTACGACCGCGCTTCTTGGCATGGTACATGGCGATGTCGGCGCGGTGGATCAGCGCCTCCGCCTTTGCAGAGGATGGCAGCGGATTGACGTCATTGCTGGTGGCGATCCCCATCGAAACGGTCGCTTCGAGCAGCGTGTCACGCTCCTCTACCGGTTCGGAGATGCGAGCAACCAGCCGTTCTGCGAAACGATCGACCTGCTCGGTCGAGCCGCTGTCATAAGGCATGGCGCAGACGAACTCGTCGCCACCCAGACGGGCGAGCACGCCATCGTCGGGGATCAACCGGGCGATACGGCTGGCGGTCTCGATTAGCACCTTGTCGCCCAGTGCGTGGCCGTTGAGATCGTTGATCTGCTTGAAGTTGTCCAGGTCGACCATCAGCACCGCGACGTCGCGGTGCTGTGTCTCTGCCCGGACCAAGAGCGCTTCGATTTCCGGCAAGCCGCTGCGCCGGTTAAGGCAGCCCGTCAGGGAATCAACCGAAGCGAGTTCCTGCGCCCAGACTTGCGCCTTGCGACGCTCTGTCACTTCTTTCTGAAGATCGGCATATCGCCGCCAGCCGAACAGCAGAAGCGCGATGTTGAGCAGCACCGCGGTCGTGAGATGCGGATCGGGCGGAGGGCCATTCCCGAGCGAGGCGCGGACGATCTGCGGCATGAGGGTGCCGCCCGTCGTGACAAACAGCAGAATCGCAGCGACGGCAATACCAAGCGCGATGATATCCCGCTGAGCCTTGCCGAGACTTTCCGGCCTCGCCTGTAGTTTCCTTGCCGCTCGATGCACTTGGGACGCCAGTCCTTTTCCGAACGCTTTCTCATGGCCTGAGCAGAATCAATTTTCCGTTAATTGCCTCCGTTCGACCTGCGGGTTAGCGGGGGCCGAGGAGATATGAATGTCGAAGCGTCATTGGCTGATTAAGTCCGAACCCGCCGCCTATAGCTGGGATGATCTCGTGCGGGATGGCGAAACGATCTGGGACGGCGTCAGAAACCACCGCGCCGCCAACAACCTGCGGGCGATGGAAGTAGGAGACCAGATGTTCTTCTATCATTCGGTGACCGGCAAGGAGATCGTGGGGATCGCCGAAGTGAGCCAAGCCGGCCTGACCGATCCACGTGACGAGGGTTGGGCTGCCGTCAACGTCAAACCTGTCCGGCGCCTCGAACGGCCCGTGACGCTGGCCGAGATCAAAGCCGATCCGTCTCTCGCCGGCATCGAGCTCGTTCGATTATCGCGCCTCTCGGTGGCTGAGATACAAACGGAGGAATGGGCCCGCATCCTCGAGCTGGCAAAAGGCTAACGAGCCGACCTCAAACCTGTGATGGTGGCACCGGCAGCGCTCAGTTGCTCGGGCTCGGCGAGACAGTGGAGCAGGCGAACCCCATTGTGCGCCTGGGCTTCCTGCAAGGCTTCGCCGAAGGCCTGCGTCGTGCGAACCTGGCGAGCCCAGCCTCCGAACGCCTGGGCCAAACCGGCGAAGTCTGGGTTCTCCAGATCGGTCGATGCGACACGGCCGGGATAAGCGCGCTCTTGGTGCATCCGGATCGTTCCGAAGGATCCGTTATCGATCACGATGACCAGGAGATCGCAGCCGTATTGACGAGCCGTCGCCAGTTCCTGTGCCGTCATCAGGAAGTCGCCGTCGCCTGCCACCGCGATCACCATCCGCTCGGGGAAGCGCAGGGCTGCCGCCACCGCCGCCGGGAGGCCGTATCCCATCGCTCCCGCGGTAGGAGCCAATTGCGATGGATAGCCGGCGTACGGCCAATAGCGATGCCACCAGCCGGTGAAGTTGCCGGCGCCGTTGCAGACGATGGCGTCAGCGGGCAGCATCTCGCGTGCCAGCCGCATGCATCCGACCAGGTCGAGCGGATAGCGTCCCTGTCGAGGCGTCGACCATTCCAACCATTCGCCGTGCGCTTCGGCACCCGCGCCGAAGGGGATGGTGCCTCTTTCGTCCCATAAGGCGGCGCGCTCGGCAAACTCGCCGACATCGGCGCAGATTGCGAGATCGGTGCGATAGACGCGGTTCAGTTCATTGGGGTCGGGATGGACGTGCACCAGCAACTGTCCTGGATGTTCAGGGGTGATCAGGCTGTAGCCGTCGGTGGTCGCTTCCCCCAGTCGCGCCCCCACAACAAGCACGAGATCCGCAGTCTTCACGCGCTGGAGCAGACGCGGGTTGGCTCCAGGTCCGAGGTTTCCCGCATAGACGGCCGATGCCGGCGAGATCGCATCCTGCCGGCGAAAGGCAGTCGCCACGGGTAAGCCCAGCCGACCCGCGAACTCGGCGAAATGGTCGCGCGCCTTCGCGCCCCAGCCAGCTCCACCGACGATGGCGATTGGCGCGGCGGCATCGGCAAATAGCGCCATCATTGCGGCGGTAGCGTCCGGGCAGGGCGCTTGCGCAGGACGGGTAACGAGCGGGCGAGGTTCGGCCGCTATACCCGTGTCATGCAGCATGTCTTCGGGCATGGCGAGGACCACCGGGCCCGGACGCCCCGATATCGCCGTCGCATAGGCGCGGGCAACGAATTCGGGGATCCGCGATGCGTCGTCGATTCGCGCCGCCCACTTGGCCACCGGCCCGAAGAACGCGGGAAAGTCGATTTCCTGAAAACCCTCGCGGTCCCGCATCCCTCGACCGACATCGCCCACGAACAGGATCATCGGCTGCGAATCCTGGAATGCGACGTGAACGCCGATGCTGGCGTTGGTGGCGCCGGGGCCACGCGTGACAAAGGCCACGCCCGGCCGGCCGGTGAGCGCTCCATCGGCACAGGCCATGAACGCGGCGCCGCTTTCGTGGCGGCAAGTTACGGTCTGTATGGCGGCACAGTCGTAGAGCGCATCGAGGACGGGCAGGAAGCTCTCACCCGGGACGGTGAACAGCCGGTCGCAGCCCTGTTCGACCAGGCAATCGACGAGCAGGCGAGCGGCACCGCGGGTCACGCGGCAATGCTAAACCTCGCTGGCCGCTCCGGCAATCCGGGCGGCTGCTGTCCCGCTTGTGGACATGGTGGCCGGATCGGGTGCCAAATGGTTAGCAAAGCGTTAACCGGTCATGATGCGCCGTTCACTGGTCCTAACCGACGAGACGGCCCGGCACCCGTTCCGGGCTTCCCTGCCGCCGCAATGGCGCGAGGAGCGCCATGAACTGGCCGAGCCGCGAGCGCCATGGCGTCGCAGTTTGTTCGCCGATGCCACCGGGTTCGCCCGGACCTATCTCGCCTGTCTGTTGGCGGTCGCGGCGTTCATCGCCTGACGGGAAGAAGCGATCAGCTGGCCAGGGCCAGCTTTTCTTCTTCGTGCAGCCGCATCCCGAGCCAGGCCGAGATCACGCACATTCCTGCGCTGAGCAGCAGCTGTTCGACCACCGGAACGCCGACGGTGCTCAGCCCGACCGCGATGAGCGAGCCGATGACCATGGCGCCGGAATTTACGATGTTGTTCGCGGCCACCATGCGCGACGCGACCGAGGGTTCGCACTTTGTGGTCAGGAACGCGTAAAGCGGCACCACGAACATGCCGCCGGCAATGGCGATCAGCAGCAGCGTGAAAAGCACCAGCGGCGCCAGCGGTTGCGCCAGGAACTCTCCGACATTCATCAGGTGCTCCGAGCGAACGTCCGCCGCCCATTCATGGCAGACAAGCCAGAAGGCTGCGACGAAAGCTCCCATGAACAGCACCGACAGGGGCGCAAAGCGGGCCGAAACATCGCCCTTGAGCAGAGTGTTGATCGTGACCGAACCGATCGCCACCCCGATGGAGAAGATGACCAGGAACAGGCTGGCGACTTCCTTGCTGGCGAACAGCACGTTCTTGGCGAGCGGCGGGAACTGGATGAACAGCACCGCGCCGATGGTCCAAAAGAAGCTGATGGCGAGGATGGCATAGAACACCTCGCGCTGATGCATCGTGCTGCGCACCAGGTTGAAGGACGCTCTGAGCAGGTTCCAGTCCAGGGGCTGGCCACGCTCGTAAGGCGGGGCGGGGGGCACTTGCCGGCTGGTCAGATAACCGACGATGGCAGTGGCTATGACGGCGGCCGCCGCCCATTGCACCGGCAGATAACCCGCCAGGATGGTACCGGCCAGGATGGCGATGTAGGTTCCGGCTTCCACCAGTCCGGTGCCGGCCAGTACTTCCTGTTTCTGCAGATGTTGCGGAAGAATCGCGTACTTGATGGGGCCGAAAAAGGTGGAGTGAATCCCCATCGCGAACAGCGCAAGTAGCATCAGGGGAATGGCGATCGCCTGCGTCAACATGCCTTGCCAAGCCATGACCAGCCCCGCCGCACCGACCGCCATGATGCCGATTTCCGCCGCCTTGACCCAGCGGATGATGACCGCCTTGTCTCGCATGTCGGCCAGTTGGCCGGACAGCGCGGATAGGACGAAGAACGGAAGGATGAACAATCCAGAGGCGATCGCGCTGAACTGCGCCTCTGCTTCCTCGGAGTTGTAGACGCTGTACACGACGAACAGCACCATCGCGTTCTTGAACAGGTTGTCGTTGAACGCGTTGAGCAACTGGGTCGCGAACAACGGCAGGAAGCGCCGCTGCCGGAGCAGGTATGTCGAAGTCAGCATGGCCTGCCGGCGGAACCTCTCACGTTGCAGCTCACGACTTAGCCGCATCGGCGCTAAGAACAACCACGCCGCGCACTTTTTCCCGACGGCTTGAAAGGCTAGGACCCATGCGATGATGTCGCTGCCGAATATCCTGACGCTGTCGCGTATCGTCGCGCTACCGCTGCTCGCGTTCCTGCTGTGGTGGCCAAACTGGAACTTCGGCTACGCCTTGGCCTTCGGGCTCTACTGCCTGATGGGCATCACCGACTATTTCGATGGATATCTCGCCCGTTCCAGCGGCGCAGTTTCTCGCCTCGGCATCTTCCTCGATCCGGTCGCCGACAAGATCATGGTCGCGGTCGTGATCCTCGTGCTGACGGCGCAAGGATATCTGCGCGGGCCTTACGTCGGCGATTTCCACGTCATTGCCGGTCTCGTCATTCTTGTGCGGGAGATTGCGGTTTCTGGCCTGCGGGAATTCCTCGGGGGTCTGCAAGTGTCGGTTCCGGTGAGCAAGCTCGCCAAGTGGAAGACGACGTTCCAGCTCGTCGCGCTGGGGGCCTTGATTCTTGGAGGCGCCGTGCATGGCCAGCCGTGCCATTCGGTGGCGGCGGACTGCGGCACACTGGCGAATCAGTGGATCCACCTGGTCGGTCTGGTCTGCCTGTGGGCCGCGGCGATCCTGACACTGATCACAGGCTGGGATTATCTGCGAGTCGGCCTCAAGCACATGGACTGATGGCAAGCCCCCGCTTAACCCAGATTGTTGTTATCCCCGACAAATGCGGTATCCTGCGGGCCCACTCACGGAAAAGGGGGACGCGAAGATGCGCTCGCCTAAGACCCGGTTGCAACACACCTATCGTCTGGTCCTGTCCGAGGACGGGCGGGGAGTCGCTCGGACGATCGAATTTGAAGCCGCCGGTGCCGAATCCGCGCTCCACCACGCTCAACAGCAATGTCGCGGCCGCGAAGCCGAGCTGTTCGAGGACGAGCGCAGTCTGGGGCGTCTCAAGTGCGAGCCGCGCGGCGGCTTCTGGGTCTTGTCGCCCAGCGTGAGTCCCATCGCTTAAGGATCGCATCGCGCGCTTGCGGCTGCGCTCACCCGGCTCGCAGCTCTTTCGCCAAGAGCCGGAATTCCTCTGCCCTCGGGCTGTTTTTGCGCCACACGAGGGCGACTTCGCGGCTGCCGTTCTTGGCCTTGAGTGGTCGCGCGACGACTTGGGTGCCGCGCAGGATTCCGGCCTCGATCGCCATCTCGGGCAGCATGGTCATGCCAAGGCCGTTATCGACCATCTGAACCAGAGTGTGCAGGCTCGTGCCAATCATTGTCGCCGATGCCCTTAGCTCCGGCCGGTTGCAGGCGGACAAGGCATGCTCCTTCAGGCAGTGCCCGTCCTCGAGCAGCAGCAAATGATTCTCGTCGATCATCGAGGCGGGGATCGATTCGGGCGGATTGCGCGGATCGTCTTTTGGGAACGCGACGAACAGCCTGTCGTCGGCGATATGCTCGTGCTCGACATCGCCGGTCGGAAAGGGCAGTGCTAGGAGCACGCAATCGGCCCGTCCATGGTGCAGCGACTCGACGGCATCGCCGCTCACCTCTTCGCGCAGAAAGAGCCGCAACTGAGGCCGTTCCCGGCGAAGCCTCGGCAGGATCCGGGGCAGGAGGAAGGGGGCGATCGTCGGGATCACGCTCATCCTCAACTCGCCGGTCAGCGGCTTTCCCGACGCCTGCACCAGCGCGGCTATCTCCTCCGCTTCGCGGAGCAGGCGATGGGCTTTCTCGACGACCGCGTTACCTAGCGGAGTGAACCGCACCACACGCCGGCTCCGCTCGACCAGGGTAACGCCGAGCAGCGACTCGAGCTCGCGGATTCCCGCCGACAATGTTGATTGGGAGACGAACATCGCTTCAGCCGCGCGGCCGAAGTGGCCGTGTTCGTGCAACGCCACCAGGTATTGCAACTGCTTGATGGTCGGGAGGTAGGTACTCATGACTGCGCCCCACCACCTATCCGTTCGCAACGGCCCTGTCGAACCAGGATGACGCAGCACCTCCGTCCTTCGACCGGCTGGACACGAAGGAAGGTCAAGGGTGGCCCCGCTTGAAGTACGGCCGCTCTACTGCGCCGCCTCTGTTTCCTGACCCTCGGACTCGCTGTCGGCAATTCGCGTCATCTTCAGCCGCCCATTCTCGACGCCGAACCCCAATCGACCTTCGACGAGTTCGAGTGCGTCGCGGCCAAATACGTCATAGCGCCAGCCTTCCAGCACCGGCAGCTTGCGAACGCCCGCCGCGAGCGCTTCCAGCTCTTCGGAACGGGTCAGCAGGCGGGCGGCGACGTCTATCTCGCGGGTGCGGATCTTGAGCAGCAACTTGAGCAGATCGGCGACCAGCGCGCCTTCCTTGCCCAGCGGCGCGCCGCGCTTCGGCCGGTCGGGCATCTCGTCGTCGGGAAGCGGCTCCGCTTTTTGCAGTACGCGCATCACGCGCTTGCCGATATCGTTATCTTTCCATGCCTGACTCAGCCCCCGGACTTTTGCCAGGTCCTCCTGCTTGGCCGGCGGATGACTGGCGACGTCGGCCAGGGTTTCGTCGCGCATGATGCGGCCGCGCGGGATGTCTTTCGCTTGCGCTTCGGTTTCGCGCCACGCAGCGAGCGCCTTTAGTCGCCCCAGTACCAACGCGTTCCGGCTCGGCGCGCGAATACGATGCCAGGCCGTTTCGAGATCGTTGGCATAGTTCGCCGGGTCGGCGAGTCGGTCCATCTCGGCGTCGAGCCACACCCCGCGCCCGGTTTTGATCAGCCGCTTAAGAATTTTCGGAAATATCTTGGCGAGATAAGTGACGTCTCCGATCGCATATTCGATCTGCCGGTCTGTCAGCGGCCGCCGGCTCCAGTCGGTAAAACGCGCGCCCTTGTCGATCGTCTTGCCGAGCCACGACTCGACGAGGTTGGCATAGCCGATCTGCTCCGACTGGCTGATGGCCATCATGGCCACCTGCGTGTCGAAGATCGGCTGCGGGGTCTTGCCGGTCAGATTGTAGATGATCTCGACGTCTTGCCCGCCGGCATGAAAGACCTTGAGGACGTCCTCGTTATTGCAGAACAGGTCGAGCATCGGCGCGAGATCGATGCCGTTCGCGAGCGGATCGACGGCCGCGGCCTCCTCCTCGTTGCCCAGCTGCACCAAGCACAGCAGCGGCCAGTAGGTGTTCTCGCGCATGAACTCAGTATCAACCGCGACGAACTCCGATTTCGCCAGCCGTTCGCAAAGCTTCGCCAGTTCCTCGGTCGTCGTGATCAACGGGTGTATTTTCATGGGCACTTTTCTATAGGGCGCATCGGTCGTCCCCGAATTGTCGTATCCGGGGCGGGCGGCTTGACAGGAACGTTTCCCTTGCCTGTTAGCGCCGGCTCCCTAGCGCCATAACTTGCGAAACGAAAAGAGTCTCCGATGCACGCCTATCGTTCCCACAATTGCGCTGCTTTGCGCGCCGAGCATGTTGGACAGGCCGTCCGCCTGTCGGGTTGGCTGCATCGCAAGCGCGATCACGGCGGCGTGTTGTTCGTCGATCTGCGCGATCATTACGGCCTGACCCAGATCGTTTGTGACGCGGATTCTCCAGCGCTCCAGGTGCTCGAAGGCCTACGGCTTGAAAGCGTCGTGACCATCGACGGAGACGTTAAGGCGCGCGCCGAAGGGACCACTAACCCCAACCTCCCGACCGGCGAAGTCGAAGTCTACGCCCGCGCGGTCACCGTGCAGAGCCGCGCCGAAGAGCTGCCGATGCCGGTCGCCGGCGAGCAAGAGTACCCCGAGGACATCCGTCTCAAGTACCGCTTCCTCGACCTGCGGCGCGAGAGCGTCCACCGCAACATGATGCTCCGCAGCCAGGTCATCGCCTCGCTGCGGCGGCGCATGACCGAGCAGGGCTTCACCGAATTCCAGACCCCGATCCTGACCGCCAGCAGCCCCGAAGGCGCGCGAGACTACCTGGTCCCGAGCCGTGTCCATCCGGGCAAGTTCTACGCGCTCCCGCAGGCCCCGCAGATGTTCAAGCAGCTGCTGATGGTCGCCGGCTTCGATCGCTATTTCCAGATTGCGCCCTGCTTCCGCGACGAAGATGCCCGCGCCGACCGTAGCCCGGGCGAGTTCTACCAGCTCGATTTCGAAATGAGCTTCGTCACGCAAGAAGATGTTTTTCAAGCGATCGAGCCAGTACTCGGCGGCGTGTTCGAGGAGTTCGCCGGCGAGCGAGCCGTAACCAAGACCGGCGAATGGCCGCGCATTCCCTACAAGCAGGCGATGCTCGAGTTCGGCTCCGACAAGCCGGACCTGCGCAACCCGCTGCGCATCGCCGACGTGACCGGCCACTTCACGAAGTCCGGCTTCGGCCTGTTCGAGAAGATCGCCGGCTCCGGCGGCGTCGTCCGCGCGATTCCGGCGCCCGGCACTGCGGACAAGAGCCGCAAGTTCTTCGACGACATGAACGACTGGGCGCGCGGCGAAGGCTTCGCCGGCCTCGGCTACGTCACCCGCAAGGGCGGCGAGTTCGGCGGACCGATCGCCAAGAACCACGGCGCCGAAGGCATGGAAGCGCTCTATGCCGAGCTCGGCCTGGGCGCCGACGACGGCCTGTTCTTCGCCGCCGGCAAAGAGGCCGAAGCCGCCAAGCTCGCCGGCCTGGCGCGTACTCGCGTCGGCGAGCAGCTGGGCCTGCTCGAAGATGCGTTCCGCTTCTGCTGGGTCGTCGACTACCCGATGTTCGAGTACGACGAGGAGCTGAAGAAGATCGACTTCAGCCACAACCCGTTCTCGATGCCGCAGGGCGAGCTCGAAGCACTCGAAAATCAGGATCCGCTCGAGATCCTCGCCTGGCAATACGACATCGTCTGCAACGGCATCGAACTGTGCTCCGGCGCGATCCGGAACCACCGGCCGGACATCATGTACAAGGCCTTCGGCATCGCCGGCTACACGCAGGAAGAGGTCGACGCGAACTTCTCAGGTATGATCAACGCGTTCAAGTACGGCGCTCCGCCGCACGGCGGCGCTGCCCCGGGTGTCGACCGCATCGTCATGCTGCTCGCCGACGAGCCGAACATTCGTGAAGTCACGATCTTCCCGCTCAACCAGAAGGCCGAGGACCTGATGATGAGCGCGCCGAGTCCGGTGAGCGCAAAGCAGCTTCGCGAACTGCACATCCGGCTGGTCGAGCCACCCAAGGCGGCCCCTGCCGAAGCCGCTCGCGTCGACCGCGCCGGAGAATAGCCGCTTCATCACCTAACGCGGGCACCCGCATGGCACTTGCCAGCCCTTGCAGCCTTCATTAGGGCGCAGGGAAATTTCAACCCCGCTTCGAGAGGGCAGAACATGAGCGACACCGCCGACCGCGTGAAGAAAATCGTCGTCGAGCATCTCGGCGTCGAGGAAGACAAAGTCACGCCGGACGCGAGCTTCATCGACGATCTGGGCGCCGACAGCCTCGATATCGTCGAGTTGGTAATGGCCTTCGAGGAAGAGTTCGGAGTCGAGATTCCCGACGACGCTGCCGAGAAGATCAACACCGTCGGCGACGCGAACCGTTATATCGAAGAGAACAAGGGATAATTCCCTTCGCGCAGTCGTTCGCCTGTAATCCTGTTCGCATCAGGATCGCGGGCGATCGTTGCGGCCCTTGCGGGCTTGGACAGGCTCAGCCCGAACGGGGTTGAGCCTGTTTTCATGAGAGCGGCTCGCCGCTGAAGGACGGAGATTTTATATGCGCCGTGTGGTCGTAACCGGGCTGGGACTCGTCACCCCGCTGGGCGGCGATGTCGAGACGAGCTGGGCCAACATTCTCGCCGCCAAGAGCGGCGCGGGTCCCATTACCAAGTTCGACGCTTCAGATCAGAAATGCCGGATCGCCTGCGAAGTGAAGCCGGCCGATCACGAGTACGGGTTCGATCCCGACAGGCGCGTCGATCATAAGGTGCAGCGCCAGGTCGATCCGTTCATCGTCTTCGGCATCGATGCGGCGGGACAAGCGATCGAGGATGCCGGTCTCGCCGACATGGACGAGGCCATGCGCCTGCGCGCCGGCTGCTCGATCGGTTCCGGCATCGGCGGTCTTCCGGGGATCGAGAAGGAATCGCTGGTCCTTCACGAAAAGGGGCCGGGCAGGGTCTCCCCGCACTTCGTCCACGGCCGCTTGATCAACCTGATAAGCGGTCAGGTGTCGATTAAGTACGGCCTGATGGGCCCGAACCACGCCGTCGTCACCGCCTGTTCGACCGGGGCGCATTCGATCGGCGACGCCGCGCGGATGATCAAGGACGGTGACGCCGACATCATGCTCGCGGGCGGCGCCGAAGCGACGATCTGCCCGATCGGCATCGCCGGCTTCGCCCAGGCGCGCGCGCTGAGCACGGCCTTCAACGACGATCCCACTCGGGCCAGCCGCCCCTACGACAAGGATCGTGATGGCTTCGTGATGGGCGAGGGCGCCGGTGTGGTGGTGCTCGAGGAGTACGAGCACGCCAAGGCGCGCGGCGCCAAGATCTACGCCGAAGTCGCCGGCTACGGCCTCGCAGGCGACGCCTATCACGTCACGGCGCCGCACCCGGAAGGCTCCGGCGCCTACCGCACGATGGAGATGGCGCTGCGCAAGGCGGGTATGAGCCCTGCAGACATCGACTACATCAACGCGCACGGCACTTCGACGCCGCTCGGCGACGAACTGGAGCTCGGCGCGGTGCGGCGGCTGTTCGGCCATGCGATCGCGTCGGTGTCGATGAGCTCGACCAAGTCCGCCATCGGGCACCTGCTCGGCGGCGCGGGCGCGGTCGAATCGATCTTCTGCATCCTCGCGTTGCGCGACCAGATCGTGCCGCCGACGCTGAACCTCGACAATCCGTCCGACGGTTGCGAGGGCGTGGACCTGGTGCCGCACCAGGCCAAGAAGCGGCCGGTGCGCGCGGTGCTCAACAACAGCTTCGGCTTCGGGGGCACCAATGCCAGCCTGGTGATCAAGCAGGCCGACTGAGGGTACTGGAATGAGCCGCAAGGGATTTCTCGTCGCGGCCATTCTTGGTCTGCTCCTCGTCGCTTCCGCCGGTGTTTTTGCCTGGGGGTGGTGGGGATCGTCCCAGGTCGAGGAGGACACCGCCTTCGTCGTTCCCTCCGGAGCGTCGCTGACGTCGGTCGCCACCAAGCTCCAGGACGAAGGCCTTATCGCCTCCTCCGAGAGCTTCCTGCTCCGCGCCAAGATCTTCGGCAGCGGTGATCCTATCAAGGCCGGCGAGTTCCTGCTGGTCGCCGGCGCGAGCCCCGCAAGGATCCTCGACACTTTGCAGCACGGCGAGGTCATCCGGCGCTTCGTTACGATACCGGAAGGCATGCCTTCGATCATGGTCTGGGAACGGTTGATGGCCGAGCCGCTGCTGACCGGCGAGGTGGAGGTGCCCGAAGAAGGTTCGGTTCTTCCCGAAAGCTACGATTTCCAGCGCGGCGAAACCCGCGCCGCGGTTCTCGCTCGCATGCAGCAGGCAATGGAAGAGACCGTGGCCGAGCTTTGGCCGCAGCGCGCCGCGGACATCGCGGTGTCGTCTCCAGAGGAAGCCATCGTCCTCGCTTCGATCGTCGAGAAGGAAACCGGTGTTGCGCGGGAACGGCGGATGGTCGCGGGTCTCTACTCGAATCGGCTGAAGGTCGGAATGCTGCTGCAGGCAGATCCGACGATCATTTATCCGATCACCAAGGGCAAGCCACTCGGCCGGCGAATCCGTCAGTCCGAGATCGCCGCGGTCAACGACTACAACACGTACTCGATGGTCGGCCTGCCCAAGGGCCCGATTACCAATCCCGGGCGCGCGTCGATCGAGGCGGTGCTTAACCCGGAGCAGACCGAGGCGCTTTACATGGTGGCGGACGGGGAGGGCGGCCACGTGTTCGCCAATACCCTGGCCGAGCATAACGCGAACGTTGCCCGCTGGTTCGCCATCCGCCGCGCCCGCGGAGAAATGTAGCCAATCCGGCCATTGACCCCGCGCAGACGCCGCCCTAAATGCGCCGCCTGCAACGGCGGTTCGCCCGCCGCGGCCTTTCGGGGCGGAGTAGCTCAGCCGGTTAGAGCAGCGGAATCATAATCCGCGTGTCGGGGGTTCGAGTCCCTCCTCCGCTACCAGGTCCTTCGCAAAGCTTCGGAGCTGCTTCGCAGCAGGCGAGCGTGGCGCCGCGCGGCGGGCTTTGACCGTCGACGACCGACCCGGCGCGGGCCGGGGCCTTGCGTCCGCTAGCCGCCGAGGCCGAGACCGTCCCGGCTGACATCGACAGTGGCTTGGGCGCGGAGCTCGCCGACTTGGACGACGACCGGACCATCGGCCGCCTCGTCTTCGACCACGAGCTTGACCCACAGCGACTTGTCATCCTTGAAGTATGCCGTCTCGTTCGCCTCGCGCAGGGCGGCGAGGCTGGGCTTTTCGACACCTTGGGCCGAGCTGGCGAAGCCCGGAAACTCCAGGATCACAAACGACCCTTGGTCCATTTCGCGCAAGGACAGCGACAGGCTGTCACGCCCGGTTTCGACCCGGACTTCCGCTCCGCTGCCAAGCGTGGTCTCTCCGTTGTATTCGAACCGGAGCCCGTTGCGCTCGAGCATGATCG
>CAYTPY010000004.1:0-50331 GCA_964439725.1 uncultured Erythrobacter sp.
GGCATTCGTCTTGGTGCCGCCTGCACCGCGGTGGGCTTCACGGCCTCGAACGGCGAAGCCAAGCGCAAGATCGCCGAAGGAGCGGTGCGGATCGATGACGAGCCGATGACCGATCCCGGCTTCCTCATCACCGTTCCGGCGGGTCAAGAACGCAAGCTGAGCCTCGGCCGGAAAAGGCACGCAATCCTGCGCGGTAACTGAACGGGTCTTTTACCCTTTCTCCAGCCTTTGCTGTCATTCCTTCCTCTCGTTCGGGGTCGAAAGTGAGGTCTAAGGAATGGCAGGCGGAGCCCAGCTGTCCGTGCCCGACATGCGTCGTGCAGCACGGCATCCTGTCGATTATTCGGTCATCGGCGAACACCGCACGATCGGCGATATCAAGCTGCACATCTGCAACCTGTCTGCGCATGGCTTCATGGTAGACGGCCTTGATGAAGGCTCGCTGGCGTTCGCGCGGGGTGATCGGGTGATCGTCCGGTTGCCCTTGATTGGCCGTATCGAAGCCTATTGCATCTGGATGGCGGGCGGCCGCGCCGGCTTCCAGTTCGAGCGCATTGTGCGGCTAGATGACTTCATGGCGATGGTCGAGGAACTGCAACCCAATCCGCGTCTGCGTCGCCGGAGCTGACCGAGAGCGGCCGGGTGCGAGCGCAAAAGCCGGACTGAACCCGCTCCAAGATTCTGATTGCTTGGCACTCCGATGGCGGCCTGCCATGGCCGCGGGGTGACTGAAGCCGCGCCCGAGCCGTCCGACCTGCTTAGCTCGCCGCTGCAGATCGCAGACTATAGGCGATTCTGGCTCGCCCGGTTCCTGGCGACTTTTGCGACGCTCTCGATGGTGGTCCTGATCGGCTACCAGACTTATGACGTGGCGCGCGCCGATTATGGAATGGACCGGGCCACGGCCGCTTTCATGCTGGGCCTGCTCGGCCTGGCGCAGTTCGTGCCGCTGTTCGTGCTGACGCCGGTGGCAGGCGTGGCCGCCGACATATTCGACCGCCGCCGCGTCGTGCTGTTCGCCAACCTCATCGACTGCGCCATCGCAGTGGTGCTCGCGCTGCTCACCTGGCGCGATGCCTTGACCTTGCCGATCCTGTTTGCGCTTGCCGCAGCGCACGGAGCGGCGCGCGTATTCAATGGCCCGGCTCTGAGTGCAATCGCGCCGAACATCGTCCCGCCGCGGCTGCTGCCCAAGGCCATAGCGTTGAGCTCCATCGCCTGGCAGGTGGGTACGGTCGTCGGCCCCGCTGGCGGCGGGCTGTTGTTCGCCTGGGACGAGTCCTTTCCCCATTTCCTGTCGGCTGCCATGCTCCTGGCATCGGGCCTGCTAATTTTGAGCGTCAGGCCGGTGCGCGCGCAGCACTCCGGGTCGCGGCGCAAACCTTTGAAGCAGATCACCGAGGGGTTCCGCTTCGTCTGGCGCGAACGGTTCCTCCTGGGCTGCATATCGCTCGACCTTTTCGCGGTGCTGCTCGGCGGCGCGACGGCGATGCTGCCGGTTTTTGCCCGCGACATCCTCGAAGTAGGCCCCGAAGGGCTCGGCCTGATGCGCGGCGCGCCCGCCGCGGGTGCGGCCTTGGTTGCGGTGTGGCTGTCCTGGCGACCGATCGAGCGCAACGTCGGCGTCAAGATGCTCTGGGCAGTCGTCATCTTTGGCGCGGCCACCGTCGTCTTCGCGGTTTCCCGCAACTTCATGTTCTCGCTGGCGATGCTTGCGGTGCTCGGAGCTGCCGACATGGTCTCGGTGTTCATCCGCAATTCGCTGATCCAGCTCAACACGCCCGACGACAAGCGCGGCAGGGTCTCCGCGATATCCGGTCTGGCGGTGTCGGCTTCCAACGAACTCGGGGAGCTGCGTGCCGGCCTGATGGCCGGCGTCATGGGAGTCACCGGCGCGGTTGTATTCGGCGGCGTGGGTGCGGTAGTGGTAACCGCCGTCTGGGCCTGGATCTTTCCTGAGCTGCGTAAAGCAAGGACGTTCGCCCCGACTTACTTGCACGAAGATACCCGAAAGGAGCCCGCAGCATGAAGGCCAACAGTGTCCTCGAGACGATCGGCAACACCCCGCACATTCGTCTCGCTCGCCTATTCCCCGATCACGAGGTCTGGGTGAAGAGCGAGCGGGCCAACCCGGCGGGCTCGATCAAGGACCGTATCGCGCTGGCGATGGTGGAAGACGCCGAGAAATCCGGCGCGCTCAAGCCCGGCGGAACGATCATCGAGCCGACCAGCGGCAACACCGGCATCGGCC
Organism: uncultured Erythrobacter sp.; assembly: GCA_964439725.1. Lineage (GTDB taxonomy): Bacteria > Pseudomonadota > Alphaproteobacteria > Sphingomonadales > Sphingomonadaceae > Croceibacterium_A. The sequence continues at coordinate 2,252 of CAYTPY010000004.1, forward strand.
TCGCAATGGTGGCGGCGGTCAAAGGCTACAAGCTGGTCCTGGTCATGCCCGAGTCGATGAGTCTCGAACGGCGCCGGTTGATGCTGGCCTATGGCGCCACTTTCGATCTGACTCCCAAAGAGCTCGGCATGAAGGGTTCCCTCGCCCGCGCGCAGGAACTGGTCGACCAGACCGAGGGCGGCTGGATGCCGCAACAGTTCGAGAACGAGTCCAACGTTCGCATTCATGCCGAGACGACGGCCGCGGAGGTTCTGCGCGACTTCGCCGACGCCCCGTTCGACGCCCTCATCACCGGCGTCGGCACCGGCGGGCACCTGACCGCATGCGCGGAAGAGCTCAAGAAAGCCTGGCCTGCACTCAAGGCTTACGCTGTCGAGCCGACGCTCTCGCCGGTAATCTCCGGCGGCCAGCCCGGACCGCACCCGATACAAGGGATCGGGGCAGGCTTCATTCCGGCCAACCTGCACACCCAAGCCATCGACGGCGCCATTACCGTGGAGCCCGAAGAGGCGAAGGAAATGGCGCGCCGCTGCGCACAGGAAGAAGGCTTGCTGGTCGGGATCTCGAGCGGAGCGACGCTCGCTGCCATTGCCAGCAAGCTTCCTGAACTGGGCGCCGGCGCCAAAGTGCTCGGTTTCAACTACGACACGGGCGAACGGTACCTGTCCGTCCCCGACTTCCTCCCCACAGAGTAGCCAAGCGGCTGCGGGGTTCGAATAGCGCGTGAGGAGGAAAGATGGATCTGGCCCGGATACCGTATCAGGACGGCGGGACCGCTTTGATCGGGATGGTGATCCGACCCACTGGCTCCGCGCGCGCTGCCGTGCTCGTCCTTCCGACGATCATGAACGTGACGCCGTCTGTCGAGCACAAGGCGCGGGCGCTGGCGGAGGCGGGGTATCTGGTGCTCGTAGCGGACTTCTACGGCCGGCAGCCCGCCAACTTCGATGAAGCCCGCACGCTCGCGGCCGAAATACGCCCCGATCCCCGGGTTTATCGCCAACGGCTCAAGGCCGCGCTCCGCGCCCTCGTCGCTGTGCCGGAGGCTGAAGGTCTGCCGCTGGCCGCGATCGGCTTCTGCATGGGCGGGCAGGCGGCGCTCGAACTGGCGCGTGATGGGGCGCCCCTTGAAGCCGTGGTGAGCTTTCACGGGCTTCTCGACACGGGCCTTCCCGCCGAACCCGGCCAGATTTCCGCCCGCATTCTTGTTTGCCACGGCGATGCCGATCCTATGGTCCCACGCAACCAGGTTCTCGCTTTCTGGGAAGAAATGGACGCTGCCGAGGCGAATTGGCACTTCCATTCCTACAGCGGCGTCAAGCACGGGTTCACCAACCCGGCACCGACCGACAACCCCGCGACCGCCTATGACGCCAGTGCCGACAGGCAGAGTTGGGCAGCGATGCTGGAACTGTTCGACGAGGTGTTCGCTTAGCCGGGCGTGCCCTGTTCCTCAGATGAACTTCCGCAAGCCTTGGATCGGGGCGACGACGGCTACGACGAAGCCCGCGATGAGCTGACCTGGAACCAACGCCTAGGCCGGGCCCGCGCACCTGACGCGATTGTCCGAGTTGGGTCAACCGATGATGTCATTCGGGCGGTTCGCTACGCCAAGCAGCACCGCCTGAAAATCTCCCCAAGGGGCAGCGGCCATCACTATGAAGCGGCTGCGCTTCGCGATGGCGGCCTGCTGCTCGATTTGAGCGGACTCGACGATATTGCCATAGACCACGAAGCCCTCACCGCGTGGGTGGGGGCCGGAGTGACCGGGGGCCGCCTGATCGGGCAGTTGTCGGCGCGCGGTCATGCATTCCCGATCGGCCACTGCGCTGACGTGGCCTTGAGCGGCTACATCCTGGCCGGAGGCTTCGGATGGAACGCAGGCGAATGGGGGCCGGCCTGCGCGAGCGTCAGCGCGATTGAAATGGTGACTGCAGATGGCGCGCTCCTTGTTGCGAACGAACGCGAGCAGGCCGATTTGTTCTGGGCGGCGAAGGGCGCTGGTCCCGGCTTCTTCGCCGTCATCACCGCTTATCAGCTGAAGTTGCGACCGCTGCCGCTCATTGCCTTTGCCAAGAGCATGGTCTTTGCAGCTGAAGAGGCGCCGAAGCTCGCGGATTGGCTCACTTCCGCTGCTGCCGCCGCCGATCGATCCGTCGAGGTGATTTGCCTGATCGGCACTCATGCGCCGACAGGGCGACCTTCGGTCACCGTTCGCGCGCTTGCCTGCGGTGAGAACCAAGACGACGCCCACGGGCGACTTGCCTCGTTCGCCTCGCCGCCGGCAGCGGCAGAGTCGATCGACGAAGCACAGGAGCAAGCGCTGGCATTCGCGGAGTTGACCCAGTTCTCCGCCATGCCGGGAGGCAAGCGGGTCATGGCCGACCACTTGTGGAGCGGCGCGGCGCCGGGAGACCTTCTGCTCGCCGCACATCGTTTCGCCAAGGCGCCCAGTCCGCTTTCGACGATCAACCTGGTCTTCTTCGGGGGCATGGGTGCCGCCGCATCGATGCCCGATGGAAAGAGCGCTGCGCTTTCGGTGGGAGGGACCGCCGGCGCCGGCATCTACGCGATGTGGGACGAGCCGGCCGATGATGAGGCGAACTGCGCCTGGGTCCGCAGCGTGGACGAAGGTCTGGCTCCACTGCGAAGCGGGCGATATGTGGGAGAGGCGGACTTGACCGCAGGGCCCGATCGCCTGGCGGAATGTTTCACGCAGGAGGCGCTAGAGCGGCTCGGCAGGCTCCGCACCCGCTACGATCCGGATGGCGTGTTCTTCCGCTGGCCGTGAGCTGTCGCTGCGCGTCAGGCCCGCAAGAACGCTTCCGCCGGAAGCTCCATCAACACCTCACCGCCTGCTTCCACCTTTCGCCGCAGCATCGGGGCTTGCGGCAGCACATGCAGGGCGTAGTAGCGCGCGGTCGTCAGCTTGGCGGCGTAGAACGGGCTATCGGCGTCAGGCCGCGCTGCGACGGCGATGCGGAGCCACATCCAGCCCACAGCAACTACGCCGATTAGCTGAAGGAAGGCGTAGGATCCGGCGCCGAGATGGTTGGGATCGGTCTTGCCGGTCGACAGCAACCACAATGCGGCCTCACGCGCTTCGTGTATTGCGACGCGCAAGGGCGCGCTGAGGAAGTGAAACTCACTCGCAGCGGTTTCGCACTCACCTTGGACCATGGCCAGGAAGCGCTCGAGAACTTGCCCCTCATCACGCACGAGCTTGCGGCCGACGAGGTCGAGAGCCTGGACCGCGTTCGCCCCTTCGTAGAGCATCGCTACGCGGGCATCGCGAACGATCTGCTCCATGCCCCATTCGGCGACGTAACCATGGCCACCGAATACCTGCTGCATGGCAACCGCCGTCTCGAAGCCTCGATCGGTGCCGTAGGCCTTGATGATTGGCGTGAGCAGCGAAACCAGCGCTTCGGCGCCGGCGTCGCCTTTGTGCGTTGCGTCGATCTGGTGCGCGGTCCAGAGAACCAGCGCGCGGAAACCTTCGGTGAACGCGCGCGCATCCATCAGCAAGCGCCGCACATCTGGGTGGACGATCAGCGGATCGGCACCCGACTTGTTTCCTGGAGCCCTGCCCTGTCGTCGCTCCAGTGCGTAGGCCGCCGCATTCTGGTAAGCCAGTTCCGCCTGCGCCAGACCCTGGTTGCCGCAGCTGAGCCGCGCGGCGTTCATCATGATGAACATCGCCGACAAGCCCTCGTTTTCCGCGCCGACAAGCCATCCGGAGGCTCCATCGAAGTTCATTGCACAGGTGGCACTGCCGTGGACGCCCATCTTGTGCTCGATCGCGCCGCAACTCACCGCATTGCGGCTCCCGTCGGGCAGAATTTTCGGCACCAGGAACAGCGATATGCCCCGCGAACCCTCTGGGGAGCCGGGCAACTTCGCCAACACGAGATGCACGATGTTCTCGGTCAGATCGTGCTCACCGCCGGAACAGAATATCTTCTCGCCGGTGATTACGTAGCTGTCGTCGTCGTTCGGCTCCGCCTTGGTGCGGATAAGGCCGAGGTCCGTTCCGGCCTGCGGCTCCGTCAGGGCCATCGTCCCGAGCCATTCGCCCGATACCAATTTTGGCAGGTAAGCCGCTTTGAGATCTTCGCTGCCACGATGGCGCAGGACCGAAACGGCGCCGTGCGTGAGGCCCGGATACATGTTGAACGCATGGCAGGCGGAGTTGAGGAACTCTTCGACGACCGTCGCCAGAACGAGCGGCAGGCCCTGCCCGCCGTGTTCTTCGGGCAAGGCCAAAGTGCCCCACCCCGACTCTCGATATTGACGGTAGGCATCTGGGTAGCCGGCCGGGGTCGTGACCGACCCGTCAGCGTGCCGCTTACAGCCTTCACGGTCGCCCACGGCATTTAGCGGGGCGATAACTTCCGCGGTGAAGCGGCTCGCCTCAGTGAGGATCGCTTCAATCAGATCACCATCGATCGTGTCACCAAGATCGATGAGGCGCGTAAGCACGAAGCGGACGTCTTCGAGCGGCGGGGAATAGCTAGCCATGACGACGACCTAGACCCGGTCAGCCGCCGATGCGAGTCAGTCCATTCCCTTCGATCGCTCGATAGAAGCAGGTTGGCGCGCCCGTGTGGCAAGCCGGCCCTGCGGGACGCACTTTGAGAACAAGCGCATCCTGGTCGCAGTCGACGAGAATTTGTTCGACATGCAAGACATGGCCAGAGCTTTCGCCCTTCTTCCACAGGCGGGCCCTGCTCCGAGAATGAAAATGGGCCAAGCCTGTCTGCAGCGTGGCTTCGAGCGCTTCCCGGTCCATGAACGCAACCATTAGAATTTCGCCACTGTCGGCGCTCTGCGCGATTGCGGTCAGCAGTCCAGCAGCGTCGAACTTTGGGCTGAAGGCCAGGGCCTGCTCCCGCCTAGTCGTTTCGTCTTGCGCGTCAAAAATCGGACTGATCCTCTTTTCAATCGTCCGCAGCGCTCCGCCAGCAGACCTTGTTGCACGATAACCACAGACCCTGCCCAAAATCCATGCCGCCGCGTGAAGGCGCTTTGTTAACGGACCTTTCGATGGGATGAATAGCGCAGCGACTTTGACGGGTCGCAACCGTCCGCAGCGCCGGATACGCGCCAAGGAAGGGGGGTCTCGGCATGAGCTTCAAGGGCGAGCCGAGAATATGAGGGATTGGACCAGCGCGTCTCTGGGGGGTGATGCGCGACGGTCCAGCGAACTTCGTCACGCGAACGCCCGGGGCTTACTCCCCGGGCGTTTTGCTTGGAGCTGCCGACCTATCTGATGCCGAGCGCGTTGACGCGCTAACTGGTCTTCCGGTCATCGCGGTTTTGCCACCACAGCGCTGCGAGGATCAGCAGGAACGCCAGAAGACGTAGCAGATAGAGCCAACTGCGCTCTTCGATCGGGATTCCGCTGAGCGTCAGCAATGCCTGCGTGATCCCCAGCAGCAGGAAGCTGCCAGCAAAGGCCAGGAACAGGCCCACGCGGGTTCGGCGCCAAAACTGAAGGAAGAACAAGGCCGCGATGCCGAACCCCATGGCAACCGCGCCGCCGAGAAAATCCTCGATCATCTCACCTGTCCTCGTCCCAGACGAACCCGAACAATAACACCGCGACCGCCACCAGGGAGAGCCCGAGCCGCATCGGACGGAAGTTGATGTCCGGGAACACCAGCATGTCGAGAACCACGATGAAGTGGACGAAAGCAAGAATGGCGAAGCAGAGGGCGCTCCAGAACAGTAGTCGCGAACGGGTCCGGCGAAAGCTACGGCCGAGCAGATAAGCGCACAGCGCGCTGGTTGCGAAGCAGAGCGTGTAGACCAGCGTCGGGAATAAGGTTCCCATTCCTCAATCCTTTCGCAGTCGGAATGCGTCTGCGAACGCTGCGACTCCGGGCGCAGTCTGGGCGATGATCAGGCGCCTCACCTTGTCCGGACTGCGCGCATAGAGATCAATCGCCGCCTCCACCAGTTCGGCCTGGTCCGACGACCCTTCGTGAAAGGACGCCAAGCCTTCGTCGTCTACTACGGCCAAGCCGGCGGCCGTCAGATTATCGAGGCTTTGCGAAACCACCACGCTGCTCGCACGCAAGGCTGCAACGAGCTGCGGTGCCGAAAAAGACGAACCGGGATGGCTGGCAAGAAACCTCAGGAGGTCGAGCGCCCAGACCGAGCGGAAGCTGCTCGCAACGAAGGATTCGATTTGCTGTTGGCCCGCCATCCGATCAGTGTTCGGTCTTTCTTACCTTGTGTTTGGTCGAGATTTAGGGGCCGTCCTATCGTCTGGAGGCGCCCTGACAACCCGCGACGACGAGGTTGGGGAAAAGTTTGTCCGGCTTCAGGGGAACCCCAAACCCGGCCGTCGTTTTAGCTTTTAGGGGGAATGGGCGCCCCTTGATCCTTTGGAGGGACGCTTGAACATTCAAACGACGACGAGCGAGTTTTCGCAGAGCAGGCGCGAACTTATCATCGCGCTGCGGAAGCTTCGCCGGGGCGACTTTTCCGTCCGTTTGCCTGAAGAAGGCACGGACGCCGATGTCGAGCTGGCGACGCTTTTCAACGAGGTCGTGTCACTCAATCAGCAAATGACGTCGGAGTTCGAGCGCCTGTCTCGCGTCGTCGGCAAGGAGGGCAAGATCAGCCACCGCGCCCAAGTTCAGGGCGCCACCGGTGGGTGGGACACCAAGCTGCGCGCGGTCAACGATCTCATCGACGACATGGTCCAACCCACCATCGAGGTTGCGCGTGTGATCGGCGCTGTCGCGAAAGGCGACTTGTCACAATCGATGACCGTCGAGATCGAAGGCCGCGTGTTGAAAGGCGAGTTCCTGCGCATCGGCAAAGTCGTGAATACGATGGTGGAGCAGCTAGCCAGCTTCGCCAGCGAAGTGACACGCGTGGCGCGAGAAGTGGGCACGGAAGGCAAACTAGGCGGCCAGGCCCGTGTGCGGGGCGTGGCGGGTACGTGGAAGGACCTCACCGACAACGTCAACCTGATGGCCGCGAACCTGACGGGGCAGGTGCGTAACATCGCCGAAGTCACGACCGCGGTGGCACTGGGCGACCTATCCAAGAAAATTACCGTGGACGTGAAGGGAGAGATTCTCGAGCTGAAGAACACCATCAACACGATGGTGGACCAGCTCAACGGCTTCGCCAGCGAAGTGACCCGCGTAGCGCGCGAAGTGGGCACGGAAGGCAAGCTCGGTGGCCAGGCTCAAGTGCCGGGCGTCGCGGGCACCTGGGCCGACCTGACCGAGAACGTGAACTCGATGGCGGCGAACCTGACCGGCCAAGTGCGGAACATCGCCGAGGTGACCACTGCCGTAGCCCAGGGCGACCTTTCGAAGAAGATCACGGTCGATGTGAAGGGTGAAATCCTCGAACTGAAGAACACCATCAACACGATGGTCGACCAGCTCAACTCGTTCGCCAGCGAAGTGACACGCGTCGCGCGCGAAGTTGGTACCGAAGGCAACCTCGGCGGCCAGGCGCAAGTGCCAGGCGTTGGCGGCACCTGGAAGGATCTTACCGACAACGTAAACTCCATGGCAGCGAACCTGACTGGCCAGGTTCGCAACATCGCCGAGGTGACGACCGCGGTGGCATCGGGAGACCTGTCGAAAAAGATCACCGTCGACGTCCAGGGCGAGATCCTGGAACTGAAGAACACGATCAATACCATGGTCGACCAGCTCAACTCGTTCGCATCTGAAGTGACGCGCGTGGCACGCGAGGTCGGCACCGAAGGGAAGCTCGGCGGCCAGGCGCAGGTGCCCGGTGTCGCCGGAACCTGGGCCGATCTCACCGACAACGTGAACCTGATGGCTGACAATCTCACTGGTCAGGTCCGCAACATCGCCGAAGTCACCACGGCGGTGGCGCGCGGGGATCTCTCGAAGAAAATCACGGTGGAAGTCCGCGGCGAGATCCTAGAACTCAAGAACACGATCAACACGATGGTGGACCAGCTCAACTCGTTCGCCAGCGAAGTGACCCGCGTGGCGCGCGAGGTCGGCACCGAAGGGCGGCTCGGCGGCCAGGCGCAGGTGGAAGGTGTCGGCGGCACCTGGAAGGACCTCACAGACAACGTGAACGCGATGGCGGGCAACCTGACCGGTCAGGTCCGCAACATTGCCGAAGTCACCACCGCCGTCGCGCGCGGTGACTTGTCCAAGAAAATCACGGTCGATGTGAAAGGCGAGATCCTCGAGCTCAAGGACACCATCAATGTGATGGTGGATCAGCTCAACTCGTTCGCCAGCGAAGTGACGCGCGTGGCCCGCGAGGTCGGCACCGAGGGTCGCCTCGGCGGCCAGGCTCAAGTCGAAGGTGTCGCCGGTACCTGGAAGGACCTCACCGACAACGTGAACGCGATGGCGGCAAACCTGACCGGCCAGGTTCGCAACATCGCCGAAGTCACCACCGCGGTCGCCTTGGGCGACCTCTCCAAAAAGATCACGGTCGACGTGAAAGGCGAAATTCTTGAGCTGAAGAACACCATCAATACAATGGTCGACCAGCTCAACTCGTTTGCATCCGAAGTGACCCGTGTGGCCCGCGAAGTGGGCACCGAGGGCAAGCTGGGCGGCCAAGCCCAGGTGCGCGGCGTCGCGGGTACCTGGAAGGATCTCACCGACAACGTGAACCTGATGGCCGACAACTTAACCGGCCAGGTCCGCAATATTGCCGACGTCACCACAGCGGTGGCGCGCGGTGACCTCTCGAAGAAAATCACCGTCGACGTGAAAGGCGAGATCCTCGCCCTCAAGAACACGATCAACACCATGGTGGACCAGCTCAACTCGTTTGCCAGCGAGGTGACCCGTGTGGCACGCGAGGTCGGGACCGAGGGCAAGCTGGGCGGCCAAGCGCAAGTGCCAGGTGTCGGCGGGACCTGGAAGGATCTCACCGACAACGTGAACCTGATGGCCTACAACCTGACCAACCAGGTGCGCGGTATTGCCGACGTCGTCACGGCGGTGGCGCAGGGCAACTTGCGGCGGAAGCTGACATTCGATGCCAAGGGTGAAATCGCGGCACTTGCGGAAACCATCAACGGCATGATCGAAACGCTTTCAACGTTCGGCGATCAGGTGACCAACATGGCGCGCGAGGTCGGCGTAGAGGGCCGGCTGGGCGGCCAGGCCCGGGTGCCTGGAGCCGCCGGGTTGTGGCGCGACCTCACGGATAACGTTAACCAGCTCGCCGCGAACCTCACGAACCAGGTGCGGTCGATTGCCGATGTGGCGACGGCAGTGACCAAGGGCGATCTCACCCGCTCGATCGCCGTGGAGGCCTCGGGCGAAATGGCGGCACTCAAGGACACGATCAACGAGATGATCCGCAATCTCAAGGATCAGACGCTCAAGAATGCCGAACAGGATTGGCTCAAGACCAACCTCGCCCGCTTCAGCCGCATGCTGCAGGGCGAGCGCGACCTGACGACGATCTCCAACCTCATCATGAGCGAGCTCGCCCCCCTGGTGAACGCACAATACGGCGTGTTCTACGTCGCCAATGAAAATGAGGACGGCCCGACGCTGGATCTCGTCGCGACCTACGGTGCTGATCGCCGAGGAGAGTTGAAGGAAAAGTTCGAGCTGCGCGAAGGACTGATCGGCCAGGCAGCAGCCGACAAGCGGCCAATGCGTCTCGACAAAGTGCCCGGAGATTTCATCAAGATCGGTTCAGGCCTGGGCGCGGCGACGCCCGCCAACATCAACATACTGCCGGCCCTGTTCGAAGACGAAGTGAAGGCGGTCATCGAGCTGGCCTCGTTCGAAGAGTTCAACGAGACCCATCATACTTTCCTCAACCAATTGATGGAAACCGTGGGCATCGTGCTCAACACGATCGCAGCGACCATGCGCACCGAGGAACTACTCAAGGAGTCCCAACTGCTGACCCAGGAGCTGCAGTCGCGCCAGACGGAGCTGACCACCAAGCAGGAAGAGCTGCACGCCACCAACGAGGAACTGCAGGAGAAGGCGCAGTTGCTCGAGAACGAGAAGAAGCAGGTCGAAGCGAAGAACTTCGAGATCGAGATGGCCCGCCGGGCAGTCGAGGAGAAAGCCGAACAGCTCACGCTCACCTCGAAGTACAAGTCCGAGTTCCTGGCGAACATGAGCCACGAACTGCGTACTCCGCTCAACTCGCTGTTGATCCTGTCGAAGATGCTGGCCGACAACCCGCAGGGGAACCTCAACGAGAAGCAAACCGAGTTTGCCCGAACCATCCATGGCGCGGGCACGGATCTGCTCAATCTGATCAACGACATCCTGGATCTCTCCAAGATCGAATCGGGCACTGTCGCGATCGAGATCGGCGACATGTCGCTGAGCAGCCTGCGCCAGCATATGGAGCGTACTTTCCGCCAGCTTGCCTCCGAGAAGAACCTGCGCTTCGAAGTGGAGTTTGATGAAGCGCTCCCACCGACGATCCGGACCGACGAGAAGCGCCTTCAGCAGATCGTCCTCAACCTGCTCTCGAACGCGTTCAAGTTTACGTCCGAAGGCGTCGTTACGCTGTCGGTCGGTCTGGCCGAAGAGGGCTGGAACCCTTCCCATCCGGTTCTCGCGGAGTCCGACGGCGCTATTCGTATCGACGTTAGCGACACCGGGATTGGCATCCCCGAGGACAAGCAGCGTCTGATCTTCGAAGCCTTTCAGCAGGCCGACGGGACGACCAGCCGCAAGTATGGCGGGACCGGTCTTGGTCTTTCGATCAGCCGTGAAATCGCCAATCTCCTCGGCGGCGAAATCCAAGTCCGCTCCAAGGTTGGGCAGGGCTCCCACTTTAGCCTCTATTTGCCGCTCAAGGCACCGGGCGTCGCACCGGCTCTCGCCCTGCCTTCGGTAGCGCCGACCGATGGGGCCGACGACCTGCCCGCCGAACGGAGCGTTCAAGATGATCGCGATCGACTGACGGATGACCCGTTCGTCTTGATCGTGGAAGACGATCCTGCTTTTGCCGGCATTCTACTCGAAGTCGCACACGAGGCTTCGTTGAAGGGCGTGATCTCCGCCGCGGGTTCGGGCACGCTCGCATTGATCCGGAAGACAAGGCCGAGCGCCATAACCCTCGATCTCGGACTCAGCGATATAGATGGCTTCGTCCTTCTCGACCTGCTGCGTCATGATCCCGAAAGCCGCGACATCCCGGTTCATGTCATATCGGGTGCGGATCAGGCTGCGCACGCCCTAGCGCTCGGCGCGACTCGCGTGATCGAAAAGCCGGCTGCACGCGATGAGCTGAAAGACCTGTTCCAGTCGGTCGCGGAGAGCATTTCGAGTGCGCCCAAGCGCAAGCGCAAGGGGAATGAGCCTGCCGTTCCTCCGCCAACTCTCGAGGGGGTGGAGTTGCTGATCATCGATGACGACATCCGAAACATTTTCTCACTCGCCGCCGTCCTTGAATCCCAAGGAGCGAAAGTGCTGCACGCCGAACGCGGGATCGAAGGAATCGCATTGCTGGAGAAAAACCCCTCGGTGGCTGCCGCTCTCGTCGACATCATGATGCCGGAGATGGATGGCTACGAAACGATGGGGCGCATCAGACATAATCCGAAATGGGCGCACATCCCGCTCATCGCGGTAACGGCAAAGGCGATGAAGGGCGATCGGCAGAAATGCCTCGATGCCGGGGCGTCGGATTACATTTCCAAACCCGTCGATATGGACTTGTTGTTGGCCTTGCTTCGCGTGTGGATCGGAAGGACCAAGGCCCGCGCCGATGCTGTGAACGATGCCGCCGTGCAGGTGGCTACGTGACCGACACGTGCGGAATCGTTCCTGGCGAGGAGCGAGCAAAGATCCTTCTCGTCGACGACGATGAGCGCAACCTCCTAGCGCTTTCCGAGGTGTTGCGACCGCTGGCAGAGGTGGTCACCGTCACCTCTGGGCGCTTGGCGCTACGCGAACTGCTGAAGGACGAGTTTGCTGTCATCCTGCTGGACGTCTTCATGCCCGACATGGACGGCTACGAGACAGCCGCGCTGATCCGGCAGCGGCAGCAGACCGCACGCATTCCGATCATCTTCCTGTCGGCCGTCAACAAGGAAACCGAGCACCTGATGCGCGGGTACGCGATGGGTGCGGTCGACTATGTATTCAAGCCGGTCGACCCCATCATCCTCAAATCCAAGGTTGCCGTCTTCGTCGACCTGTTCCTTCTCCGCCAGCAAGTAGCCGGCCAAGCTCGGGCCGAGCAGGCGCTCCGCGAAGAGAAGCTGAAAGCGGAGACGAGCCGGTTCGAAGCGGAGCGTGAGCTACAGCAAGCGCAGTTGAGGCAGGCTGCCATTCTCGCCTCTCTCCCGCTGGCCCTCTACGAGGCTTGGCTCGACGAAAACGGGCGGCTCAATCGACGCTTTGTCGGTGGTGACGTTGCCAAGATCGCGGGTGAGGATGCCGTAGCGTTAACCAGCGGCACGCTGCGCTGGTGCGACCGGATTGCGGACAACGATGCTGTGGAACTCGAACAGCGGGTCGCCGCCTGTACCGACACATCGGCCACTTCGAACTATCGCTGGCAACGTGCGGACGGGAAGACCATCCGGGTGTTCGATCAGTGTGTGCCTTGGGCGGAGCGCGAAGGGACCTGGGTCGGTTCTCTCATGGACGTCACGGCCCAGCACGAGCTCGAGGAGCAGCTTGTGCAAGCCCGCAAAACGGAGGCCCTGGGACAGCTAACCGGCGGCGTGGCGCACGATTTCAACAATTTGCTCGCTGCCGTCCTCGGCGGGCTGCGCCTGCTGGAGAGCCGGATCGAACTGGGGGAACGCGAACGTAAAGTCTTCGACCATATGCGACACGCGGCGGAGAGCGGGGCCGAGTTGGTCCGCCGTCTCATGGCTTTCGCTCGCAAGCAGGAACTGAGCCCCTCCAGCGTGGATCCGCATCAGCTCCGGGACACGGTGGCCGGGCTCGTCGACCATACCCTCGGCGGATCGGTAACGGTGGACTGGGATCTGCCCGATGCCTGCCCTCACCTATTCGTCGACAAAGCGCAGCTGGAGCTCGCATTGCTGAACCTGCTGATCAACGCGCGCGATGCGATGCCGGAGGGGGGCCGGGTGCTGATCTCGATGGATGTGGTCGATCGCGAAACCAATCGACAGCCATCTAGCCCGTTCTTGCGCATTCGAGTGCGGGACGATGGTGAGGGCATTCCTCAGGACCTCGTCGAGCGAGTAACGGAGCCGTTCTTTACGACCAAGGCTGCCGGTAAAGGGACCGGTCTGGGCCTCTCTATGGTGGCGGGCTTCATTGAGCAGTCGGGAGGCCGCTTCCGCATCAGCAGCGAGGCCGGCCAGGGTACCCAGGTCGAGATGATCCTGCCAACCGCTGCTGTGTCGAGCGACGAAACGGATCGCGCCGGTCCTGCCGACGCACACGAGATCGCGGTGACATCGGTCCTGGTCGTTGATGACGACGCCGGTGTGCGCTTGGTCGTCGCCGAGCAACTGCGCGATTTCGGACTGGAAGTGGCAGTGGCCGAAAGCGGCGAGCAAGCCCTCGCCATGCTTGATGATGGAGCGGCGAACACCGAGTTTGTGCTGACCGATTTCTCTATGCCCGGCCTCGACGGCATGGCCCTCCTGAGCGCGGTACGCAAACGTTGGCCACAAATGAAGGGGGCGATTATGACCGGCAATCCACAGGAGAAGCTGCGGCAGCCCGATCCGAACACCCCTGTCCTCCATAAACCAATCGATCCGAACGAACTGATCCGGGTGCTCGCAGAAACCTGATCGGCAATCGCAACAAAGACACGCCGGAACCCGAAGGTCCCGGCGTGCAAACGGCAGTTGGCTGAAGGACCGGAGCTTGGGGGGCGTCGGGAAAACGATCCGCTCGCTTCAACCTGCCTGCCGCTTTTCGAATAAGGCCCCTAGAACCCGACGCGCATGGTGCCGCGGAGCGAGAGGGCCGTACGATCATGGCGATCCTCGGCTCCGAGTTCACCGCCGAGTTCGAACATCGAGCCGCCGCCGGAAGCCCGAAGCCGTGCGTACCAACCGCTCTCGGTTTGCTCGGGATCGAGAGTGAAGGGAGTGCCATCCTCAAAGCGGGCGGTAGTCGAGCCGAGCGACCCGCCGACGATCTCGCGCCACCCGCCTTCAGCCTCGACACGGAACCAGTTGCGACCGGCGCTGCTCGGGCGCAGCAAGGGGCCACCTCCCCGCCCGACGAAATCCAGACCGAGCGTCAGCCCGCCATTTACTGCGAACTCGTCGCTCTTGCGGTCATCGACGATCAAATCGAGCGCTTCGCCACCTCCGGTTTCGGTGTGACCGTCCTCATCCAGGCTCAAGTAATCGGCACTCACCGCCGGGCGAAAGAAGAAGCCCCCGGTGCGGCCTTCGTACGACGCGCCGCCAGTAAAAGTCAGCAGCGTACCGCTCCATTCGCCCCGGACGCTTTTTTCAAGCGGCTTTCCCTCGACCACGCCAGAGAAAGTCCGGCGGCCGCTGAAGTCCACCATCCCGACCGAGCCGCGGCCGTAGGCGCTGAAGCCACCCCAATTTCCGCGCCAATAGGCTGACAGTTCATAGGTGTCAGACAGAACCCGTGTCTGGTCGTTGCCATTGTCATACTCGTTCCAGAACCAGGTTGCGCCGGCTCCGAAACTGCCGATGCCGGTGTCGATCTCGCCTGCCGCCGAGAAGCCGAAGCCGCCGAGGTTGTAAGCGGCGGTGTCTCCTTGCGACTTCTCGCTCGTCCAACCGCCGGCGCTGAATAGGACATCGACCCCTCCGATTAGGTACACAGGGCTGCGTGGGTCGGCAATCTGCCGCGCGAACGTGCGAGCGCCGAGGCTGACCCCTTCGAAAGCCCCGCCGGCGTGATCGGGCATCATCTGGCCAACCGCATGGCGGAACTGTTCGCCGTTAGTGATGCCAAGAAAGACATCTTCTATGTCCTCGTCGTTGCCTATGGCGGCGAAGACCGCGTTGTAGGCCGCCGACTGCGAGCGATTGAGGCCGAGTTCCTGCGCCGTGCGCTTAGAGACGTTAACGGCGATCGTATTGGGCGCGCCGTCCTTGGCCAGGATCGCCTTGAACATGAACGGGATGAGGTCGGTCTTGGTGGTCAAATCGGACACACCCGACAGCGAGCTTGCCTCCAGGATCGTGTAATGACCCTCTGCGTCGTGCAGATCGCCGAGGCGGAGCGCCAGCGTCGCGCCTTTAGCGAAAGTAGCGCTGCCGGCCACGTTGTAGAACGTGCCTTCGCCGGCGGTCTTGTCGAGCGTGGCAACCAGAACGCCGTTGGCGCCCACACTGAGCGAGCCGATTGCAGCAGGCCCCGCGAGGTTGAGTGTTCCTCCGGTCACCTTGACGGCGGCGGCCGCGGCGTTGAGCAGCTTGCCCGAAAGCTGCGCGCTGCCGTCCAGCGTCAGACTGTCGGCACCGCCTCCGAAATCCACTGTGCCGTCGAATTTCGACGAGCCTGTGAGCCTCAGCACGTCGGCACCCGCGCCAAACAGCGCCCGACCCGTGTGAATGGCGTCGCCCGAAAGGGCCATCGTATTGTTGCCGGCGTCGAAATGAACGTCCCCCTTCACCGTACCGTCAGCAACGTCGAACACATCGTTACCGCTGCCGAAGCGAATATCGCCGGCAATCGACGGCGCAGCGATACCGACCGCGACCTGGGTCTGCTTGACCGTGGCACCGGTCGTGTTTGCAGACAGGTCGATGGCAATATTACGCCCCGAGGCCGCCTCGGCGCCGGTCGCCGAAATGGTGCCGCTGTTCTCAATGAGGTTCAGCCCACCACTGAGATCGACGATGCCACTGGCTGATCCGTTCGCGCCCGAGGCGGTCGCTTTGATCGTCCCGGCGTTGCGGATGGTGCCGACCACAGCGCCTTCGTCGATCTGGATGGCCGTAGCCTTGGCGGTTGAAGCACTGCCCCCAGCGGCGCTCACGGTGCCCGAAACGTGGATCTGCGGCACGGACGCTCCCGAGCCGATCCGCAGGGCTGTTGCACTGGCGCCATTGGAAGTGGCGGTGATCGTGCCGGCCACGCCCATGCCATTGGCGATCGTCACCGCGCCGCCGCGGCCGCCGATCAGTAGCCCGGTCGCGTTGACACCGCTGTAGACGCCTGATCCGTTGATCGTGCCGTCGACCAGCAGGCCGAACTGCGAAGCCGTGCCGGCGACCGGCCCAATCGTGATCGCCCGATCGGTCGCGCCGATGATCATCGCCGGTGCCGAGCCATAGGAGGTGACGATCGCCGCGCCTTCCTTGGCGTCTTCGATCCCGTCATCGTCTTCATCGGGATCCGTCGTGCTATTGTCCTTCGGCGGGATAGCGAGAACGATACCGCCGCTGACGCTGCCTTCGATCATCAGCGCGGGCCCGCCTTGCAGCAGATCGTCGGCATCGAGGTTGGCGGTGTTGCTCGGGGCCGTGGTGTAGCGATAACCTGTCGCGCTGATGTTGCCTTGAACGACCATCGCGCCGGTGACATCGCCGGTAAAGCGCGCGGCGACAGCATTCTCGCCCTTGGCCGCGACGGCCCCGGCAAGGCGTACGTTCCCGGCAATCGCACCCGTGTGAACGCCCACGCTGCCGTTGCCTGTAACGGTGCTGTTCCCGTCGTGCGTAAAGGCACCGGCCAGGGGCCCTCCCAGCCAAATGGCGGCGGAGTTGTTGCCTTCAACCGTAATCGTGCCGCTGTTGACGATCTTGCCGGTATGTCCGCCCGCGGTCCGGATGCCGGAGCGGTTGGTGCCTAGGGCATAGGGGCCGTCAATATCCCCATCATTATCAGTGTCGGACGGACTGTAGGATTCGTCGATCGTGATCGTGCCGGAATTGACGATGTCGCCGCTTGTGCCGGCCTGGGCTAGAATGCCGATTGCGCCGTCGGAATTGGTGATGGCGATCGCGCCCTGGTTGGTCACCGCGTGATTGCTGTCCATCGTCACGGCGGTTCCGCTGGCGGGCTTCACCGAGCCGGATGACGTGATCGTGATCGCGTCGGGACCGCCGGACTTGATTGTCGACGTGCGAACCGGCTGCGTCACGGCAGTCGAGATGTTTTCCGCCGCGGCAGGCGCAGCGAGCGCAAGAACGGCAGTGCTGGCTAACAGATAACGGTGCATGGGTCCCCTCACGGATCATGTTGTCGATCGGTGAGACGGAGCGGCTGCGCCGGAACCTTGGCGGCTTCAGAAAAAAATCAGAATGCGGCGTCGAGCCCGATGCGAATGGTGCGGGGGCGAAGCGGCGTGATCTGGTCGCGACCGATCGCGAACGGCGTCCCGAGGGCGAAGCGGTTGCCTTCTTCATCGGTGAGATTGGTAACGCCCACAGTGATGCCGATTGCCTCGTGGCCGATGCGCACCGTGAGCCCGGTATCGAGATAGTCACCCTGCGCTTCGCCAAGCTGAGGCCCGACGCCGAGGCGCGAGCGGCCGACATAGTTCGCCCAGCCCGCCGCCGTGAGCTCGAGATTCCGGCCCACGGGGCGGCGGTAGTCGAAGCCGATGCGGCCGGAGAACTTGGCGATGTTCGGCACTTCGGTGATGTGCTCGAGCAGGCGCGGCGGCAGGTCTTCGAGGCGGCCGGAGAAGTTCGGGATGTCGAGCGCCGGCAGGACCCGCTCGAACAGAAGGGCCGTTGGCTCGTCGATCCGGCCGTCGTTGTAAGTGAGGCCGGCGTCGATCCGCAGTGCCGAGGTTAGTGCTACGCCGCCGGTGAGCGTCGCCGTCCAGATCCGGCCGTCGCCGATATTGGCGGTGCTGGGAAAACCGTTGCTGTCGATGAAGTCCGCCTGGATGTCGCGCCAACGTGTATAAGCGACGCTGGCTGCCACATCGAACGGGCCGCTCCCTCCCTGCCCGCGGCGACCCCCGATCTCGAAAGTCGCCACCCGGTCGTTACGGAACTGGGAAACGAAGTCCCCGGCGATCGCCAGCCCGCCAGGCCTGAAACCTTCCTGATAACGCACGTAGAGCGTAGTATCCGGTCCCAGGTTCGCCGCCAGGGAGCCCGACGGCAAGAACGCCGTCTCCGTGCGCGAAGCGGTCACGGCGGCCAGACTTTCGGCGAGGAGCGGCGAGACATCGAGCCCTTCGCCGTCGAGACGCGAATGGGTGTACCTGCCCCCAGCGGTAGCCACGAGCCCAGGCGCCAGGCGGAAGCTGGCTTCTCCGTAGACGGTAAACTCGTCGATCAGGTTGTCCACGCCGGTAACGGCGCCCCCCTGGGTGTCGGGCGGGCCGAGAGTTCGCGTCAGACGCGTACGGTTGCGGGTGTAACTGCCGCCCAGGAGCCAGCCGAAGCGCTCGCCGATCGGCTGCCACAGCCGCGTTTCGTTCGCGACCATCGCGGTGTCGTTGTTCTGAACGAAAATCCGCACCGGTCCACCAGCCGGCGTGGCGTCATAGCGCTCTTCCACTTCCTGTCCGGTCACGCCGGTCGAAGACTTGAAGCGCACTGGACCGAGCCTGCCGGTCACGACAAATTGAGCTTGCTCGAAATCCGCCTCGAACCCTTCGGTCACAAGAGCGGCGCGGCTGAGCGGCGAACCGTCGCGGTCGGCATACTGGCTGTCCCGGCCGTCTGTGCGCTGGCCGACACCGATCAGATCAACCGTCCAGTCGTAGCCCACTTCGAAGCGCCCCATCACGCGGCCACTGTAGAGGTCGGTGCGGTTGACGTCGCGCTGCCCCAGCAGCGGCTTGTCGATGTAGCCGCCCTGGCGTTCAGCGTTGATGGTGAAACGCAGAGCGGAACGTTCACCGATCAGCGGCAGGTTGGCGGTGAGGTTCGCATCGGCGCCGAGCGCGCCGTGCTGGGTGGCGCTGCCGCCGAGCATGCCCGCTCCCGCGGTCAGCCCCATCTCCGGCTCGTTCGGCACCATACGGACGATTCCGCCGAGCGATCCCGCGCCATAAAGCGTCCCCTGCGGCCCTTCGAGCACTTCGACACGGGCCAAGTCCGACAGGCGAAGGTCCGGATCGGGCGCATTGTAGCTGAGGCGCAAATCGCCGAGGTACTGTCCCACCGTTGATTGCGTAGGCCCGGTAAAGCTGGAATCGGCGATACCGCGGATGAACAGCTTGTTTCGCCCGCTCCCGAGGTAAGTCGAGGAAACGGTAGGAATCCGCTGCATGATCTTCTCGGTGCCGCCGACACCGCCGAACATCAGCGTCTCGCCGTCGATCAGTTCGACCTGCCCGGGGTATTCGGCCAAAGGCGTTTCGCGCTTGCTGCCCACCACGACGATCTCGACCGCGGGGAACTCGGCAGCCGAAGCCGCCGGGGGCGGCACGCGGCTGCGCCCTTCGGCTGATCGCGGACGCCGTGACACGGCGGCCGCCGGCACGGCCGACACCAGGCGCCAGCTCCTTGTCCCGGACGCCACGGCCCTCGCCCCCGCGGCGCGCGCCAGGCGATCGATCGCCTGCGCTGCCGTCATCTGTCCACGCACGGCCGGCACCTCGCGATTGGCGACCTTGCGGTCGGCAACGACGATGCTGGAGCCGGTCTGGCGCGCGATAGCCACGGCCACTTCGGCGGCCCGTCCGGCGGGCGCGTCGACCCGCACGCTCTGTGCCTGCGCTGGAGCGCTGATGGCTATTGCCGCAAGACCGATCCCCCAAGCCGAGCGCATGGCTAGCGTATCCCGATCTCCCACCGCTCCCCATCGTGCCGGACCGGCAAACCGAGGAGCTGCGCCAATTGCCGTGGATCGCCTCGAACCGGATCGAGCAGAACGCTCCCCGAGACCCGCTCCTGCGCCGACAAGGAGGTCGCTGCGAAAGCGACACCCGTCAGCCGGGTCAGGTCCGCGGCGACTTCGGCGAGAGTCGTATCGTGGAAGGTCAGGCGCCCTTCACGCCACTCGCCGACTTCGCCCGCCGGGATCGTGGACACGGCATAAGCGGCAGAGCCGGCGCGGCTGGTCAGCCGCTGGCCGGGCGTGACGGTCACATTCTGCCGGTCCGGGTTGAACACTACGGCGCCTTCGGACACCGACAGCGCCATCCCGTCAGCCGCGTGCTTGACGTCGAACACGGTGCCAACGTCAAGCAGCGTGTCCTCTCCAACCGCGACGGTGAATGGAGAATGCTCGATGGAGAACAGCGCCTGGCCCTCTTCAAGGGTGGCGAACCGGGCATCGTCGCGGTCGAGCACGATGCGGGATCCGCCGGCAAGCTCGACTTGCCCGACACCTTCGAGCTCGACCAGGCGAACCTCGCCCGGATCGGTTTCGACCACGTAAGTGGTCGGCATCATCTGCCAGACGCCGAGCGCGGCGACCAGCGTGATCCCGGCAGCGATCGCGCCGCCGAACCATGACCGCCGCGGGCGTGCAACCGGCTGGTCGTCATTCTGCGGCACCGGCAGCGCGGGCAAAACGTCGGCCGCCTCGGTCACCGCCAGCATTACTTCGTCATAAGCACGGGCATGCGCCGGGTCGGCTTCGAGCCAGGCGGTAAAGCCGTCCCAGTCCTCGAAGGCGGGATCGCCTGCGCGCACCGCCCAGGCGGCGGCTTGATCACGGATCGTCTCGTCAAGCGCCATTCGGGGTGCCTCCTGCGGTGAAGACGGAGACGATCGCCTCAAACCTCATCGATCCGCTCCTTCAGCGCGGCCAGTGCGGCATAAGCCCGCCGCAAGTCGCTTTCGACAGTGCTGAGGCTTACCCCGAACTCCTCCGCCAACTGGCGCTGCGGCACGCCGTCGAGGCGGTGCCGGCGGAAGATCGCGGCCGGGCGCTCTCCCACCTCCCGCAAAGTCTCCAGTGCCAGCCGAGCTCGCTCACGGCCGATCAAGTGGCGCTCGGCCGACGGACTGTCCGACACCCCCGGCGAGGTGCCATCATGCACATTGCTCCAGTCCCGCTCCCGCCGTTCGGCCTGCCGTATGGAACGGAACCGGTCGATCATCAGCGTATCGGCAGTGCGGAACAGGTACGACAGCGGCGACGCGACCGGCCCTGTCTTGCGAGCCGAGATCTTCAGCCAGATTTCTTGCAGCAGATCCTCGGCAGCCTCACCCGCCCCGCGCGCTATCAAAAAGCGCAGCAAGCGATCGCGATTCGCGAGAAAAACCTCTTCAAGGCCCGATGTGGAGCCGTCGTCCGCCACTTGCCGAAAGATCCTCGTCCGCGGCGGCAGATACGCCGCTGCGCCGCACTTTGGAAGCTGCTGCGTCAAAAACTCGCGACGATCTTGGCGGAGAGGGTGGGATTCGAACCCACGTTACGGTTGCCCGTAAACCGCATTTCGAGTGCGGCGCATTCGACCTCTCTGCCACCTCTCCGCAAGGGCGCCGGGGCGCAATTAGAGGGCCAGGTCGTCTGGGAGCGCGGCGGTTAGCGGAAGCGCTGGGCCTTGCCAACCCCTACCGATAGCCCCGTTACAATCGGACTGGGGATTGTGAACGGGGGAACCTTGTCGCTGTCACTCGGTAATCTATACCGCAATGACGATGGACCGTTCGCAATTCTACTCCGCCCAAGCCGGCCGCCGGATCGAAGCGCCGCGTCATGCGGAAGCACGCTTTGCCATCGGCGACGTCGTGAAGCACAAGCTGTTCGACTTCCGCGGCGTCATCTTCGACATCGATCCCGTGTTCGCCAACAGCGAAGAATGGTACGAGGCCATTCCGCAGGAACTGCGTCCGCGCCGCGATCAGCCTTTCTACCATCTCCTGGCCGAGAACGACGAGTCGTCCTACGTCGCCTACGTCAGCCAGCAGAACCTGCTGGACGATGGGAGCACCGGTCCGGTGGACCATCCAAGCGTGCATCAACTGTTCGAAAGCTTTGCGGGCGGACGCTATCGCTTGCGCCGCAGCCTGACGCACTAAACCTCAGCTCTTGATCTTCCACCCGCTCTTGAGCAGCCGGTAGGTCACATATCCGAGCAGCAGATTGAGAGCGCCGACGCCGAGCGCGGCCCCGATCACCGCTTCGTTGGTGTTGCCGATGTCGCTTTCACCGATGAACCCGAAGCGGAAGCCGCTGATCATGTAGAAGAACGGGTTGGCGCGGCTGATCGCCTGGAACAGCGGCGACAGGTTCCCGATCACGTAGAACGTACCCGAAAGCAGCGACAGCGGCGCGACGACGAAATTGGTGATGGCCGCGGCGTGATCGAACTTCTCCGCCCACATGCTGGTCATCAGGCCCATCAGCGCCAGCATGGTCGAACCCATCAGGCCGAACCAGACAATCGCCCAGGGATGCGCCGCCATCATCTCGACTCCGGGCCACAATGCGACCGCCAAGGCCACGGCGCCGCCGACCATCAAGGCGCGGGTTATCGCCGCAGCGATGATGCCGATCATCAGTTCGGCTTCGGTCAGGGGCGGCATCAAAAGGTCGATGATCGTGCCCTGCAACTTGCCCGTGAGAAGCGAGAAGCTGGAGTTGGCAAAGGCGTTCTGCATCATGCCCATCATGATGAGGCCCGGAGCGACGAAAGTGGCGAACGATACGCCCAGAATCTCGCGGCTGCCCCGCCCCATCGCGACGCTGAAAATGATCAGGAACAGCAGCGTGGTGACGGCAGGCGCCCAGACAGTTTGCGTCTGCACCTTGAGAAACCGGCGCACCTCCTTCATATAGAGGCTCCACAGCCCGATCCGGTTGAACCCGGCGATCAGCGGCTGTCCTCTGGGCGGAAATCTCTGCCCGACACTGACGTTCGTGTCGATGAACTCGGCCTGCTGGGTGGAGCTGACCGGCACGGCGGGGGCTTGATCGGCCATGCGGGGCGACTATCGGTCCGACCTCGTGCTGGCAACACTTTGTGCGGCTGCGTCCGCCGACTGACGATGGAATTCGAATGAGCTGGACTGACGAACGTATCGCCACACTGACCAAGATGTGGGAAGGTGGCGCAACCGCGAGCCAGATCGCCGAGGAGCTTGGCGGCGTGTCGCGCAACGCGGTGATCGGCAAGGCGCATCGCCTGGGTCTCAAGGCCCGCCCGTCGCCCGTCAAAGCCAACGAGCCCAAGCCGGCTCCTGCCGAGCGCAAGCCGGCAGAGGCGAAGCCGGAGGCCAAGGCCAAAGCGCCCAAGCCTGTCCCCTCTGCGCCCGAACCCAAAGCCCAAGAGGAGGCGCCGCCTCCGCCGGCGGCCAGCGCCGACATCCCCAGCCAACCGCTGCCGAACCGCGAGCCCGCCCAGCCGCGCGTGGTCTCCGTCGGTCCGGGTGGTTTCCTGCGCCAGGGCCCGGGAGATCAGCAGGCGCCCATTCCGCCCGCGCCGCCGCGCCGGCTGGTGCCAGCCAAGCCGAGCCCCGAGATTGCGGACAAGACCAGCCTGCTGGATCTCAACGACCGTGTCTGCCGCTGGCCGATGGGGCACCCGGGCGAACCCGATTTCCACTTCTGCGGCGAGAAGGTGAATCCCGGCTTCCCGTATTGCGTCGAGCACTGCGGCCGGGCCTTCCAGGCTCAGCTGCCGCGCGGTGCGCGCCGGCCCCCGCCGCCGCTGCCGTTCGGCGGGCCGCGGGTACGCTAAACCCCAGGTTTGTTACCGTGAAAGTCGCGGCGCTCCGGTGGTGGGGCGCCGCGCCGGCGGCACATGCCTGTCGACCACGAAAGCGGCGGCCGACATCAGGACCGCGCCGATCGCCAGCACCGCGAAGAACGGTATCAGGCTGCCCTGCCCGAGATCGATCAGCCATCCACCGAGCCCACTTGCGGCAATCGCCCCCGCCCGGCCGACGAAGATGCCGAAGCCGATGCCGGCCGACCGGCATGACGGTGGGTAACCGTACGTCATGATCGCATAGAAGCTGGCAATGCCGGCGCTGAAGATCGCCGCGGCGAGGCCGATCAGGGCAACCACTCCCAACCGCTGCGAGTCGCTCGGGGCAAGCGGCAGCCGCTCGAGCACGACGGTCAGAGCGACGAGCGTCACCAGCAGGGTTGTGCTGATCACCGCCATGACGATCCGCGAGCCGAAGCGCTGCACCAGAAGGCCGGCCGCGATCGAAGACGCGATCGATGTCAGGCCGGCCACCGAGACGGCATAAGAGGCCTGCTCGAAGGTGAAGCCCTTGGCGGTGAGGAATGTCGTCGACCAGTTCAAGATGCCGTAGGCGACCATCGTCGCCGCGGCGAAAGCGATGCCGATGCCCAGATTGAGGCGCAGGTTGCTCCGGTCGAACACGCCCACGGCGGCGCCGGCGCGGTCGGTATGATGCTGATCGGGGCCCAGTTGAATATCCCGGTCGAGGACTTTGCGCGCCACTATCCGGGCTTCCTCGTGCCTGCCGCGGGCCATCAGGAACGAGGGGCTGTCGCGAAGCAGGCCGAGGATGAGGAACACGACGAGGAAGGTGCCCGCGCCGATCACTACGAAGGACCCGCGCCAGCCAAAGGCGTCGACCAACGTCGGAGCCAAGGCGGCCACGACCAGGCCCCCCGCGGGTGTTCCGACCGACAGCGTCGTCACACCGACCGAACGCCACCGTTCCGGAAGCCATTCGCCGGCCAGAGTGATCGCGTTGGCGTAGGCGGAGCCGAATCCGAGGCCGCCGATCAGGCGCCAAGCAGCCATGTCCCAGATGCCGCTCGACCAGCTGGCGCCGATGGTGGCGAGCGAAAAGACGATCGTGGCCAGGGCGAGCGACCAGCGGCGGCCGACCGTGTCGCCCAGCCAGCCCCCGGCCCAGGATCCTATTCCGAAACCGACGAGGGCTGCGCTCATCGCCCAGCCGAAGCTGGTCCGATCGGTGCCGAAATCGTCGATCACCAGCGGCGCGACGATGCCCAGAACTTGCGCGTCCATGCCGTCGCTGATGAGCACCAGCATGCAGATCACGAAAGTGATGATGGAAAATGTCTTGAGCGGCGCGCGCGAAATCGCCTCGCTGAATGATGTCGTCACACCGTCTCCCCCGGATTTTGCTTTGCCGCGAAGATGGCATGAGCCCCGCTCTCAGGGAAGCAAAATGCGGATCCGGGCGGGGGACGCAGATTCGAGCTCGGATGCCACTGTCGAGCGCCCGGCCAAATGGGGCAGCCGCACGACAGCCCGAGATGCGTCAACCAATCACCCCAGTAATCGCACCGACTGGCTCCCGGCAATTGCGGCGCGAGCATGGCAACACGACCTTGGATCTGAAGGTGATCGACAGCCGTGAAAGTAATGGAGGGTTGGAAAGATCGCTTTTGATAATTTTTGAAGGACATTGCCCCTGTTTGTCCTTCGGACAAGGAGAATACCGATGAAGAAGATTGCTTATACAATCGCCGGCGTGATGCTGGCGGCGGGTACGGCTCATGCGCAGCCGGCTGATGAGGCTGCGGCAGCGGAGCATGGCGCCGAGCACTCCGCGCCCTCAGGCGCAGACGCTGCGGCATCGCCAGACCCGGCCGCCGAGGCGGCTGCTCCGGCCGACGCGCTCGGGGCCGAGGCGTCCACCTCTGCCGAAGTGACCGAGGCGGAGATCGACAGCTTCGCTCGTGCCACGGTGAAGCTGCATGAAATCCAGGGCGATGCTTCGATAGCCGAGGACCAGAAGCAGTCGGCAATGGCTGCGGCGGTAACCGAGGCCGGCCTCGATGCCGCCAAGTACAACGAGATCGGACAAGCCGCGCAGGCGGATGCCGACCTCCGTGCCCGCGTCCAGACCGCCATGTCACGTTACGCAACGCCCGGCAGCGACGGCTAAGTTCCCTCGGTGAGGGTCGCACCGCGCGGCAGCCCCCCGCTGCCGCGCGGTTTTTAATGACTAGCCTCCTGCGGGTGAAACCGATTGGTCTCGCCCAGGATCGGCCTTGGACTGTTTCTCCGGCGCCTGCCTGCTACCGGCCGCCATCAGGTTGCGGACCATTTCCGCCCTCATCGTTTCGAACCTCACGCGACCCGGCGTCGGCTCATCGTCCGGGAACGCCTCCTCGATTTCGCGGTGGCGCTGCTTCACTTCTTCGAGGAACTCGCGGTTGGTGAAGATGTAAAAGCGGTTCTCCCTGATCGCACCCACTACCGCTTTTCCAGTATCGTAAGGATCGATCGCGCCGCGCATCGCGTCCCAGAGGTCTTTCAGGTATTGCGGGGCAGCGTCTTCCTGGATGTTCTCGGGATTGTCCTCAGGCAGAGGGACCATCGCGGTGCGAGTTGCGCCGGGGAAGAGGCAGGAGACGCCGATACCTTGCTTGGCCAGCTGCATCCGTAAGCTCTCGGAGAAGCCGCGTACCGCATATTTCGCGGTCGAATAGGCAGCCAGGCCCGGCAGCGGCACGACGCCCGCCATGGAGCTGGTGTTGACGATATGGCCGCCCTCGCCCTGCTCGCGAATAATAGGAGCGATGATCTTAGTGCCATTGATTACGCCGCCTAGGTTGATCGCGATCGCTCTGTCCCACTCCTCGAAGTCCTGACTGGCTGCGGTACCGCCGCCATTCACACCGGCATTGTTGCACAGCACATGGATCCTGCCGAAAACCTCCAGCGTCTCGCCAGCGGCATCGCGTAGCGACTGCCTGTCGGCGACATCGGTTTTCACGAAATGCACGGCGTTGCTGCCGGATAGCTGCGCCTGCGCTTGGGCGATATGGTCGTCGCTCCAATCGGCCACCGCGACTTTCATTCCTTCTTCGAGGAACGCACGCGCCATGCCGAGGCCAATGCCGCTGGCACCGCCCGTAATGAAGGCGACCTTGCCGGTCAGCTGTTCCATCCTTTTCCTTCCGTTGCCGTGTTACTCGTCGCGGAACTGCCCAAAGTCCGGAGCTTCCTCTACGCGGTCGGGCACCGCTGCCAATACGGCCTCGGCGCGGGCTCGCATCGCCTCTTTGTAGAAGCCATGCGTGACGATGTAGGTCTGATTGGCGAGGATCCCTTCGGCAACCAATTCGCCTACGGCGTCCGGTTCCATCCAATTCTCGCCGACGATGCGTCGGTGCAGTCTAGCTTCCTGTGCCTTGAAGCCGCTGGCCTCGAACAACTCCTTGGGTCGGTTGGCCTGGGTTTCGTGGATGTTGGATTTGACCGGGCCGGGCAACAGGATGGAGACGCCGATGCCTTTTTCCATCAACGCAGGTTTGATCGCCTCGCAGTAGTGGCACACCGCAGCCTTGCTGGCCCCGTAGATCGCCAAATGCTCTGGCATGACGACTTCCGCCGCCAAGCTAGCGGTGGAGACGATGTGCCCTCCCCGGCCATGCGCGACCATCTGCGGCAGGAACTCCACGAATCCGTTGATCACGCCACCCAGATTCACTCCGAATCCGAAGTCATAATCAGCATACGTCGCCTGCAGGATCGGGCCCTCCAGCCCGACACCGGCGTTGTTCACGAGTATGTCGATCCCGCCGAAGTCGTCCTGCATCTTTCGCGCAGCTTCGCGATAACGCGCACGGTCTGTCACATCGAGCTGCAGCGCTGATACGGCGTTGGAGCGGTCGCCGCCGCGGAACGAGGCCAATGCGGCATCTATGTGGTCCTGCCTTAGGTCGGCCAGTACGGCCCGCGCGCCTCTCCTCACCAGAGCCTGCGCAATGCCGAGCCCGATGCCGCTCGCTCCGCCGGTGATGAACGCCGTCTTCCCTTCGAAGCCTTCGATCGACATCGGTTCTCCCCGCTGCGCTATTCGGCCAATGCATTGCGCATCGTTCGGCGAAAGGAAAGGCGGCGTGGCTCGCAAGGCTTGCTTTGCCAGCTTCTTTTGGACAGTGGTGTCAATAAGGCTCGCAAGTCAGCCGGCACCGAACGGTGCATCGAAAACACAAGGTCGTACAGCATCGTGGCACAAGCTAGAGCCGAGACGGTCGGCGGCCTCCTAGATGAGGACACGGTCCGAAGCCGGGACAATTCCGCATCTGTTGGCGAGGCATCGCTGAACTCGCTCGCCGAGATTGCGCGGCGCCTGATCGGCTGTCATGCGGCGATCATTGTTCTTGCCGATAAGCGGTCAGTCCACTTTGCATCCGCTGCGAGCGAGGATCTTTCCCAGAGCGCTCGCGGCGCAGCGGACCCCTTGAAGGCCCAAGCCCTTGGCTTCGCATTCTACGCCGGTATCCCGCTACGCACGTTCGACGGCCACCTGCTCGGCACCTTGGCGCTCGTCGATCGGGAGCCGCGCTCATTGAGCGAAGAGCAGCTCGGCACGCTCAAACTGCTGGTTGGCGTCGTCGTAGAGGTGGTCCAGTTCCGCCGCGTGGCGCAGCACGATCGGGCTGCGGCGACGCTGGGCGGATTATCAATCCGCTAGTAGCAGGCGGCTCAAAGCACGGACGCAGCGCAGGGGCCGCCGCAGAGCTCCACGGGTCAGCGGGCGGCTCGATCACGCGCCCGGCGGACGCCCCGCTCCGCCACAACTTCCTGTGCGATCTGCGTCAGCGAGCGGCTGATATCCACCACTTGCGCAGCCGACAGGCGCCGCGTGATACGCGAGAAATAAGCCTGCCGGCGGCTACGAATGTCGTGAAACAACTCGCGACCTTCAGCGGTGGGCGCAACGATCATGGCTTTTCGGCTGCCCGGCTCGAACTCTCGCGAAACGAGCCCTCCCGCCACCAACGCCTTGACCGCGCGGCTGACTTCCGCCGGATCGGCCTCTGCCGCATCACCGATGTAACTGGCGGTTGCCGGTCCCGAGATGCAGACGAACGCCAGAACACGCCACTGCGCGACCGACAGCCCGAATTCCGACTGCAACTTGCGGGAGGTTTCCCGGTCGATCATTTTTGCGAGCACCAGCAGGCGGGGCGACAAGCTGGCCTCGCCGATCATCTGCCAAATTGCCGGAAGCTCGTCGGTCTCCCCAGACGCTCGCTCAGGCGCGTCGGAACTCGGAAGGTCGAGTCTGTCGGGTAGCACCTCGCTCAAAACCGACCGTGTCCTTTCTGCCATGCCGCGCTTGCCACAGTATTGCAGCTAAGCAGGGTTTCTTGACAAATCAACAATAGGGACTGAAGCTACGCCCGCGTTGACAACACAAGACGTGGCCGCGGAATGCGCGCACACGCGGGGAGAGACCAGATGACCAAGCCGACCGAGGAGGCCGCGCGCCTCATTTCGATCCGCCGCGGAACGAGCGCCGCCGCACTTGCCGCCTCCTTGGCCCTCGCGACGCCGGCCGCCGCGCAAGAGGCCGCGCCCGGTGCAGAACAGTCCGCCATCGAGGAAGAGGTAGCGGCGGATCAGCCCATCGTCGTCACCGGCTCCCGTATCGCGCGCTCGGGCTTCACTGCGCCCACTCCTGTGACGGTACTGGGTGAAGCGCAGATCGCGCGGCAGGGCGCATCGAACATCGCGCAAGTTCTCAACGAGATTCCCGCCTTCAGGGGCCAGAGCACGCCGGCCACCACCGCAATCTTCGTCAGCAACCTCGGCGCTTCCACAGCGGACTTGCGCGGCCTGGGCGGCAATCGAACTCTGGTCCTGATCGACGGCCGCCGCGTGGTAGCCTCGACAGTCGCGGGCGGCTCGTTCACTCCGGCCAACACGGTCGACCTCAACCTGGTGCCATCCTCGCTGCTCGAGCGGGTCGAAGTCGTCACCGGCGGCGCCTCTGCCGCTTATGGATCGGACGCGGTCGCCGGCGTCACTAATCTCATCATCAATCGCAACCTCGAAGGCCTGCGCTCCACGCTGCAATACGGTGTCTCCGAAGTCGGAGACAACGAAGAGTACCTGATGAGCGTGGCCTACGGCACGCGTTTCGCCGATGGCCGGGGCAGGTTCGTGGCGGGCGCGGAGTACGTCGACAACGAAGGGACCGGCGACTGCTACACGCGCGCCTGGTGCGCCGAGAGCTATAACACGATCAGCAATCCGTTCGTGGCCGGTAGCACGACCGAGCGCGTGATCGCCGGACAGCCGGCGACCATCATCATGCCGAACGCGCGCACCGCCACCGCCTCGCTGAACGGGTTGATCATTTCAGGGCCGCTGCGCGGCACCGAGTTCAATCCTGACGGCTCGACCTTTGCGCACGATTACGGCGTCTATGGCGGCGCCGGGCTGTTCCAGAGCGGCGGCGGCGATCAGGTGCTGCCGTTCTACCAGTACTTCCCTATCGCCGCCGAAAGCACGCGCGCCAACCTGTTCGCCGGTCTGGACTATGACGTGTCGGACGCGCTGAACCTGTTCGTGCAGGGCTCCTTCGGCACGGTGAAGGGGCAAATCCTCGGATCGAGCCGGCGCGACATCTCGCCGGTCGGTTCGTGGGCGATCTTCAGCGACAATCCTTACCTGCCGGATCCCGTAGCGGCGCAAATGGCGGCAACCAACGCCCGCTGCGCGCCGGCGCTGCAAAGCCCGGCCGACACCCGCAACTGTGTGCCCTTCGGCCGCATCTGGAACGATATCGGCCCGCAGCTCGGCGACGTCGATCGTCAAACCTACAGGGTGGTGACCGGCTTCGACTGGGAACTGGGCGGCGGTTGGACGGTGGACGGCTACTACCAGTACGGGCAGACCGATTATTCGCAGCGCGGCTACAACACGACGATCAACTCGCGGATGCGCCGGGCGATGGATCCGGTACTCAACGGTGCGGGGGACGTCGTCTGCCGCGTCAACGCCGATGCCAATCCGGGCAACGACGATCCAGCCTGCGCCCCGATCAACCCGTTCGGACAAGGCGCGATCAGCCAGGCGGCTCGGGCTTACGTCACCGGTACGGCGATACAAGATACGACGCTGACCCAGCACGTGGCGGCAGTCACCGCACGCGGCGATCTGATCGACTTGTGGGCCGGTCCTCTCGCGGTTGCGGCCGGAGCGGAATACCGCCACGACGGGGTCTCCGCTTTCAACGACCCGATCTCGGCGGCGAACGATTTCTTCACCAGCCCCGGCGGCGGCATTGTTGGAAACGAGCAGAGCCTCAACGTCAAGGAGGGGTTCGTCGAGTTGGCGCTGCCCCTCGCGCGCGACCTGCCGTTTGCCTATAGCGCCGAACTCAACGGAGCGATCCGCGTAACGGATTACAGCAACAGCGGGCAGGTCGAGACCTGGAAGATCGGCGCCGACTGGCAGCCCTTCGAATTCCTGCGCTTCCGCGGCACCCGCTCGCGCGACATCCGCGCACCCAACCTGTTCGAACTCTATGGCGCGCCGCAGAGCTCGTTCCAGACAGTGGACGACCCGCAGAACGGCGGCGCCCGCGGCCTCTACCCAACGCTGCTGAGCGGCAACGACAGCCTGCAACCCGAAATCGCGGACACCTGGACCGCCGGCGCGGTGATCACCGCCGGGCTCGGCTCGGCAGGCCGCCTGCGGTTCTCGGCCGATTGGTTCGACATCGCGCTAGACGGCGCGATCGCAACCCTCGGCGCGCAGACGATCGTCAGCCGCTGCTTCGAAGGGAACGCGGCACTGTGCGACTTCGTGACGCGCGATTCAGGCGGCACGATCACGCAGATCGTCAATCCGAACCTCAACCTCAACACGCTGATCACGCGCGGGTGGGACTTCGAGGCCGATTACAACCTGCCTCTTTCCGCGGCTTCCAGTCTGGGCTTCCGCGTCCTGGCAACCTACGTGAAAGACTTGATCACCATTGATACGGCGGGTGTCGCGACCGATCGAGCCGGCCAGAACGGTTCGGGCGTCTCGCAGCCCTCTGGTGTGCCGGATTATACGATCAATGGCTTCATCACGTACCAGGGCGATCCCTTCTCCGCCCAAATCCAGGTGCGGCACATTTCCAGCGGCCTTTTCCAGGTCACCAACATCGGCCCGCATCAGGATGGCTATAGTCCGCTGCTGCCCAACAGCATCGACGACAACCTGGTCGAAAGCGTGACTTACGTGAACCTCAACGCGCAATACCGCCTGTGGCAGGGCGGCGACCGCCACGTCGAGCTGTTCGGCGTGGTGAACAACCTGTTCGACAAGGATCCGCCTAAGAACCTGCCGTCGAGCTTCGGCCCGACCAACAACGTGCTCTACGACGTGATCGGGCGCAGCTACAAAGTCGGCCTGCGGCTGACCTACTGAGGTCCGCGACGAAGGTACGCTGCGTGGGAGACGACACTTTCGAGCTGATCATGCGCGAGGGCGTCGATCCCTCGACGGCGCCCCACAAGCCGCCGCTCCCCCCGCGCGACTACGCGTGTTGGGAGGAAGAGGGGCTGCTGATCGAGCGGAATGTCGAAGTGCCGATGCGGGACGGGGTGCGCATCCTGGTCGACATCTACCGACCCGCGGCAGCGCCCCATGGGGACCTGCCGATTCTTCTCGGCTGGAGTCCCTACGGCAAGCACGGGCTATCGGCCTCGCTCTGGCCGCCGGCTGGGGTGGAAGACGGCTGGATGTCGCGCTTCACCGCCTTCGAAGCGCCCGATCCGATGTTCTGGTGCCCGCGCGGTTATGCCGTGGTGTTCGCGGACCCCCGCGGAGCCTGGCTCTCTGAAGGCGACCTGCGCCACAATGGCGTGGGTGAAGGCGAGGACTGCTACGACTGCATAGAGTTTCTCGCCGCCTTGCCCTGGAGCAACGGCAAAGTCGGCATGACTGGCGTGTCGTACCTTGCAGCGATCCAGTACCTCGTCGCTTCGCTGAAGCCTCCTCATCTCGCAGCCCTTAACCCGTGGGAAGGCTTCTCCGACTGGTATCGGGAGTTCGCCTATCACGGCGGCATCCGCGAAACCGGGTTCGTCCCACGCGCTTCGGCCAACCTTTGCTATTCGCTCGGGCGTACCGAAGACACCGACGCCAACGTGCGCGCTCATCCGCTCTACGATGCCTACTGGCAGAGCAAGGAAGTCGACTTGTCGGCGATCGACATCCCGGCTTACGTGGTGGCGAGCTGGTCCGATCACGGCCTGCACACGCGGGGCACGCTCGAGGCCTGGCGGCAGATGTCCTCGCCGCAGAAGTGGCTCGAAATACACGGCGACAAGAAGTGGGCCCATTACTACCGGCCCGAAAGCCGGGCCAAGCAGGCCGCCTTCTTCGACGAGTTCTTGAAAGGCGCCGATGGCGGTGTGCCAAACTGGCCGCGGGTGAGCATCGAAGTGCGCGACAGTGCGCGAGTGCGGCACACACGCGCGGAGGATGACTGGCCGCTGGAACGAACCGAATATCGCCCGCTGTTCCTAGACGGCGGAGCGTGCGTGCTGGCCGAGGCTCCCGTCGAAGCAGAGTCGATCGTGATCTACGACCCATGCGACGAAGCCGGAGAAGCAGCTTTCGACTTCCGCTTCGAAGCTGACACCGAACTGACCGGCCATGCCGCGCTGAAGCTATGGGTCGAGGCTGAAGGCAGCGACGACATGGATCTGTTCGTGGCGCTGCAGAAACTCGATCGCAGCGGCGCCCCGGTCGGCTTCCACTTCTATGCGTTCTACGACAATGGCCCGGTGGCGCTCGGCTGGCTGCGCGCCAGCCACCGTGAGCTAGACGAGGCGCGTTCGGCACCTTGGCGTCCGGTTCATCGCCATGTTCGCGAGCAGCTGCTGCACCCGGGAGAGGTCGTCCCGGTCGAGATCGAGCTGTGGCCCTCGTCAACCCTCTTCCGCGCGGGCGAGACGCTGCGTGTCCTGATCAAGGGCATGGACATCTATCGGGACGCCCTGCCCAACCTGCCATTCGCGCGGCATGAAGACTTGCGCAATCGAGGTCGGCACCGGATACATTGCGGCGGCCGCTATGACAGCCGGCTGCTGGTCCCGGTCGTGCCCGCTCGCGGAAGCGGCGGCGGTACCGACTAAAGCGACGGCGGATTAGCGGCCTTGGCGCCGCGCCGTTAACCCTTTCCTTCCCACTCTGCGCCTAGATGGACGCATGTACCGCGGCTCTGACTTCCAGGCGGCCGCGGGTCCGGCCGACGCGTGTGCCCTTGCTAGCCGCGCCGACCGCAATTCCGGGCCTGCAGCAGCCGACGGCGACCGGGTCGCCACCACGCACCTTCCGTTTCAGGTCGGCGCCCGCACCTTGGCGCGTGTCGAGCTGCGCTTGTGTCAGATGTCGGTGTCTCTGGAGCAGGCGCTTGCCGGAGCAGCCCCCGTTTTGCCGCCGCTTTCGGCCGATGCCGATGGCTACTTACTACGCGCCCTGCCGGAAAAGATGCAGTCCGAGCTACAAGCCGATCGCAGTCTCCGCTCGTTCGTGCGGCAGCGCTACGTGCGGCGTTACGCCCGCCTCGATCAACCATTTGCGGCCTATTTCGCCAGCCTGTCCGGCAACGCCCGGTCGGCGCTCAGACGCAAGGTGCGCAAACTGGCTGAGCGCTGCGGGGGTGAGCTGGACATTCGCCTCTACCGCCGGCCTGCGGAGATGGAGGAGTTCCACGTCCATGCCCGCACTGTGTCGCAGCTCACCTATCAGGAGCGGCTTCTGGGTGCAGGCCTGCCGAAGGATGCTTTGGATCAGGCCCAAGCCCTCGCGTCGCGGGACCAGCTACGAGCCTGGCTGTTGTTCATCGACGGCGCGCCAGTGAGCTACCTTTACATGCCCGCCGAGGGTGCCACGCTGATCTACCATCAACTGGGATACGATCCTGCCTTCGCACGGTGGTCTCCGGGAAGCGTGCTCCAGTTCGAAGCAATGCGCATGCTGATGGACGAAGGGCGCTTCGGCCGGATCGACTTCACGGAAGGCGACGGACAGCACAAGCGGCAATTCGCCAGCGGAAGCATTCCCTCCGCCGATCTCATGCTGCTGCGGCCGACGGCGGGGAATGTGATTTCGGCTTATGCCCTCGAGGGGTTCGACCGGTCCGTGTCAGCCGGCAAGCGGGTGCTGGCGTATCTCGGCCTCGACGTGGCGGGCCGCGCCTGGCTGCGCTGACCCCGCAAGCCAAAACAGCATTAGCCGCTTGTTACCGATTTGGATTTAGAGCCGGCCCGGGAGTTTAAGTTCGTGTTTCACAGCAAGATAGCGATGGAAACGGACATCCGCGTTGAGATTGCCGAAGGCTTTCCTCCGGTACTGGACGAGCTCGCCGATCGCTTGCCGTGCGGGCGCAGCTTTCTGCGCGCCGCTTGGTACGAGGCCACCGGCGCTGGCAACCCCCTGACCCTGCTCGCTGTCCGCGGGGACGGTAGTCCCATTGCCGCCATTCCCACCGCCAGCATCGGTCCGCCGCTTGTCGGCGCCCGCTCAGTGCCCGGAAGTTACTGGCCGTTTCGTTCGATCCTGATTGCCGCGGACGCCAGTCTGGAGGAAGTGACGCAGCTACTGTCCGACTCATCAGTGCGCCACATTCTGGCGCCTGTTTGGAGAGTCGGTCCCATCTTGCGCGATGAGCCGGCGAGCCAAATGCTCAAACACGCGGCCGCAGACGCCGGCTGGACGGTGCTGGTACGGACGCTTGGCCAAACCTGGCAGCTCGATCTGTCCGCGCTTACCAGCGGCGGTGCCTGGCCGCGCAAGTCAACGCGCCGACGCTTGGCCAATTACGAGCGGCAGCTCGGCAAAGACGGCCCGCTCGAATTGCAGTTCGTGACCGGCAGAGGCTGGGACGCCGCGGCGCTGCAGAAGCTGGCAAGTGTCGAGGCGAACAGCTGGGTCGGCAAAGCGACGGATGGGAGCGGTGCCAAGTTTCTCACCGCAGGTCAGCGTGATCTGTGGCGGCGCGCAGTGCAAGACCCGCATATTGCCAATGCACTGTCAGCGACGATCCTCGAGGTTGCCGGAGAGGCGATAGCCTTCTCGTTCGATCTGCGCGCCGGCGTCTGCCAGTACAGTATCGCCAGCAGCTACGACGAACGTTTCGGATTCGCCCGTCCCGGTAAGATCGTGACCTACCGGCAGCTCGAATGGGCTGCGGCACAAGGCGTAGACACCGTCGATCTTGGCGCCGGAGACAGCGGGTACAAACGCGAGATGGGAGCAGAGCCAGGCTCCGAGGTCGTCGATCTGCTCATCGTGCGCAGCCGAGCGATGGCCCAGATGCTCAGTTTGAAATGGGGAGCGGAATCGGAGCTTGGCCGCCGCGTCTTCAAGTCCAGCATTCATGCCCGCCGGCGCCGTAACCGCATCGTCAGCCAGCTCGTCGCCGCCAGCGCCATTGCAGGAACCGCGATCGCGGCCGCGGAATGACCCAAGCTTCGGGAATCGCCCAAGCGCCTACCGGCATGCTGCAGAAGGTGCGGCAAGCGGTGATCTGGCGCTCCGGCAGCCAGATCGTCGCGCAGGCGATAGCCTGGGGATCGACATTCCTGGTCATTCGCCTGCTCGATCCGTCGGATTATGGCCTGTTCGCGATGACCCAGGTCGTGCTGGTCTTCCTCAACGTGATGAACGGCTATGGCATGGCCAGTGCGTTGATCCGCGCCGAGACAGTATCGCGCCGGCAGCTCTCCCAAGTCCTTGGATTGCTCCTCCTCCTGAACGGTGCGCTGGCAGCTGCACAGTTCGTGATGGCGCCCTTGATAGCGGCCTATTACCGTCAGCCCATGGTCGCCGACATGCTTCGGGTCCAGTCGCTCCTTTATCTCGCCACGCCGTTCATGGCCGTCCCATACGCGATCCTGAGCCGCCGCATGGACTTCAAGCGCCCCGCGCAGATCAGGTTGATCGCTGCCTTGGCAGGCGCAGCCACGGCACTCGGCTGCGCTTATGCGGGCATGGGCGTCTGGACTTTGGTGGCGGCACCGATGGCGCTGTTCGCGGTCGAGGCGATCGGCATGAGCTGGGCGGCTGGAGGTCTGATCCGGCCCAGCTTTCGTTTCGATGGGGTATGGCCGCTCTTCCGCTTCGGCGGCGCGATGACGCTGGTGCAGTTCTTCTGGTTTCTGCAGAGTCAGGCGGACGTGTTCATCGCAGGGCGAGCGCTCGATCCACACCGGCTGGGCCTTTACACCACCGCTGTGTTTCTGACGCAGCTTCTCGCGTCCAAGTTTGTCCCGCCGCTCAACGAGGTGGCATTCGCCGCCTATTCGCGGATGCATGGCCAAGCTGAAGCGGCAGGCGCGGCGTTCGTCAAAACGGTGCGCCTCATTCTCCTGGTCACGCTTCCGGCTTACGCCGGGCTGGCCGTGGTGGCAGAGCCATTCGTCACAACCGTACTCGGAGGTAAATGGACCGACCTCGCGAGTCTCGTGCCCGTCCTGGCGCTGGCAATGTCGATGCTGACGCTGCAAATCCTGTTTGCCCCTGTGACGAACGCTCTTGATCGACCAGGCGTCGCCTTGCGCGTATCGATCACTGGCGGGGTTGTGCTGCCATGTGCTTTCCTGGTTGGGATTGGCTGGGGCGTTGAAGGGCTCGCCTGGGCATGGGCCGGCGGAATGGCGGTGCTGCTGCTGATCACCGCGACGCTATCGCTACCTGTCATCCGGGTAACGCCCCGGGACCTCGTCGCAGCGGGCCTGCCGGTTATCGTCGCGGCCGGCGGAATGGCGGTGCTGGTTTCGGCAATGGACCGGATGCTGCCGCCCACCGCGGCACCTCTGCGTCTTGCAACGCTCGCGGGAATCGGTCTGTTTGCCTACCCAGCCCTTATGGCTCTTTTTGCGCCGGGCCGGCTTCGCGAAGCCTGGGTGCTCATCCGATACCGTCAGTCGGAGGACGTCGGTATGGCTGCTGCCTAGAGGAAGGTTCCTTTCTCACCGGCACACACCGCCAAAGCCGCGCCGCGCCTGGTCGAAGTGGAAGTGATCGGCATGGGCGGCATTGTACTCGGGCGACAGTACGGTACCGAATAGGCCGCAGGCTTCGTCGCGAGCTTGGCGCAGGAATGCAGCTTCGTCGGTGTCCCCCTCCCAGTCTCGTAAGACGCTGATGCGCCGGCCGTCGGAGAGGACAAAAGCAGCAATATCGATGGCATTGCCAGTGGCGTGCTCGCTCCAGCGCCCGTCGCCGCGCCCGTAGAGCCGGCGGCAGCTGTAGGCGCCGAAATGCTCAACCCGGGCGACCGAAGCTCCCAGCAGTTCTTCAGCGGCTGGCTGCACGCCTTGTCTGAGCCACAGCACCAAGGCCGCACCGACCGCGCAGGTCGTGGGCGGCGGAGCCGGTGTCAACGGTGCCTCTGTAAGAACGGTACGGTCCTCGCGGCGACATTCGCCTTCACCGGCGGCAGGAAGCGCGGTGAAAGCGACCCCGCTACGGTCCAGCACGGCGCGGCATTCGTCCGGATTTTCCCGCATGGTTGCCAGCTTGCGAGCGGTGGCCCAGCCCGGTGGATCGTTGAGGTTCAGCGGTGCCCAGGGGTCGTGCTGCGGGTTCTCGGCGAGCCAGCCTCGAATAGCTAAGAACAACGCGCCGAGAATGAACAGAGTGATGACAGGTCCATCGAACGGTAGGCTCGGCTTCATCCAATCCTAACGCGTTACGGCCATGTCGGGCTCCCATGCCGTCAGTGGAAGTCGCGTGACTTTGGGATCACCCGCACATCACGCGGATGCGAGTGCACGAAGCCGCAGTCGCGGTCGCTCGGCAGCGGCGGTTCGAGGCGGTCCGGCGCAGACGGTTTACCCATGGGGCCGCCATGATCGCCGTAAGCCAGCGCCGGCTCAAGCAGGTCGTCGGACAGTCGGTTCAAGAGATAGGTCGCATCTTCCATGTGCGCTGCGATCACGTGGATCACGCCTTCATCGAACTCTACGCGGCCGCGCACTTCGATGAGCCGCGATCCCATCACCACCTTGCGGTACTTTTCCATGGTGTCGGGCCAGATCACCAGGTTGGCGACCCCCGTTTCATCCTCCAGTGTGATGAAGACGACCCCTTTGGCACTGCCCGGCCGCTGACGGATCAGTACCACGCCCGCGACATTGACCATCGAGCGCTGTTTGCGCTTGGCTAGCTCGGCAGCCGGTACGAAGCCGCGCGCCGCTAGAGACCGGCGCAGGAAGCTCATCGGATGCGCCTTCAGGCTCAACCGCTGGGTTTGGTAGTCAGCGATGACCTCTTCGGAAAGCGACATCGCCGGTAGTTGCGTGACCGCCTTCTCAGCGCCCATCTCACGCGCGGCCGCATGCCTGAACAAGGGAAGGTCCACGTTCGCCGCCAGTGCGCGGGCATCCCACAAGGCCTGCCGACGGGGCATCTCCAGCGAACCGAAGCAGTCGGCGGCAGCAAGACGTTCGATATGCGCCGCCGGAAGACTGGCCCGGTCGCGCAAGTCAGCGGCATCGCGGAACGGCCTTCCAGCACGGGCCGCGACCAACTTTGCCGCAACATGCTCAGGCAAGCCGTCCACCTGGCGCAGTCCCAGGCGCAATGACACGCCGCCGTCCCATCTCCAGTTATTCACCGCATCCTGAGCAGAATCGGGGCTAAGCGACGCAGCCGGTTCAAGCGTGCAATCCCAATCCGAATGATTGACGTCGACCGGCAAGACGATGACACCGTGCGCCTCCGCATCGCGTACGATCTGCGCCGGGGCGTAGAATCCCATCGGCTGCGAGTTGAGCAGGGCAGCCGCAAACGCCGCCGGGTAATGGCACTTCAGCCAGGCCGAGACATAGACCAGGTGCGCAAAGCTGGCGGCATGGCTTTCAGGAAAGCCATATTCGCCAAATCCCTTGATCTGGTTGAAGCAGCGCTGCGCGAATTCGGCATCGTAGCCGCGCTCCACCATTCGGCCGACCATCTTCTCCTCGTGCTCGTCCATCATGCCGCGGGAACGAAACGTCGCCATCGCCTTGCGCAACTGATTGGCTTCGGCGGGAGTGAACTTGGCGGCATCGAGCGCGATCTTCATCGCTTGCTCCTGAAAGATCGGGATGCCGTACGTCCGCTCGAGGATCGAAGAGAGTTCGTCCCGATCGCCATGCAGGGGCGATGGGCCGGGAATGGAGAACTCTCTCTTTCCCTCGCGATGGGCTTTGCGCGCCTTGAGATAAGGATGAACCATGTCGCCTTGAATCGGCCCAGGCCGGACGATCGCCACTTCGACCACCAGATCGTAGAACTCGCGCGGTTGCAGCCGCGGCAGCATGTTCATCTGAGCGCGGCTCTCGACCTGGAATACTCCGATTGAATCGCCTTTGCAGAGCATGTCGTAAACCTCTGAATCTTCTCGTGGCACGGTGGCCAAAGTCAGCGCTCGATCATGATGCCTCTCGATCAGGTCGAGCGTTTTACGAATGCACGTCAGCATGCCGAGCGCGAGGACATCGATCTTGAAAATGCCCAGATCATCGATGTCGTCCTTGTCCCATTCAATAAAGCTGCGTTCCGGCATCGCGCCGTTGCCGATCGGCACGGTTTCCGTCAGCAGCCTGTCTGTCAGGATGAAGCCGCCGACATGTTGACTTAGATGCCTAGGCATCCCGATCATCTGCTCGGTTAACTTGAGAACTCGTCTTAAATGCGGATCCGATAAGTCCAGCCCGGCTTCGCGGCGGACATGATCTTCGTCGATGTCCTTGCCGTGATTGCCCCAAACCGTGCGGGCGAGCGAAGAGGTCACGTCTTCCGACAGGCCCATTGCCTTGCCTACTTCGCGTACGGCCATCCGTGGGCGATAATGAATCACCGTTGCGCAAAGCCCGGCGTGTTGGCGGCCATATTCTTTATAGATATGCTGAATCACCTCTTCGCGCCGCTCGTGCTCGAAATCGACGTCGATATCCGGAGGCTCGACTCGCTCTTCGGACATGAAGCGCTCGAACAGCAATTGATGCTCCGCCGGATCGACTTCGGTGATGCCCAGGCAAAAGCACACGGCGGAATTGGCGGCCGAGCCCCGTCCTTGGCACAGGATCGGCGGGTTCTGGCTTCGTGCGAAGTCGACGATCTCTTTGATGGTCAGGAAATAGGGGGCAAGACGAAGCTTGTCGATGAGCCTCAATTCCTTATCCAACACCTCCTTAATATCTCTCCCTAAACCTCTGGAATAACGCCATCTTGCCCCTTCTAAGGTCTTCTGGACCAAGTGCTCCTGCGGCGTCATGCCGTCAGGAGGTGGCCGTTTGGGATATTCGTATTTCAGGTCGTCGAGACTGAACTTGCAGGCATCGGCGATCTCCCGCGACGCCGCGATGGCATGAGGCCAGTGCTCGAACAGCTTGACCATGGCCTCCGGCGTCTTGAGGTGCCGTTCGGCATTGGCGTGGAGCAGATGCCCCGCCCTCGCCACCGTGGTCTTGTGCCGGATTGCCGTCATCACGTCTTGCAGCGGCCGGCGATCGGAAGCGTGATAGTGCACGTCGTTTGTTGCCAGGATCGACAAGCCATGGGTTTTCGCCAGCTCGTCGAGCCGCTCGATCCGCGCCACATCGTCACCTTTGCAGAGGTGGCTGACGGCAAGATGGCGCAACGTCGGAAGGCAGCGCGTCAGGTCCGCGAGAAGTTCGGGAAAGGCGGCCGTCTTCGGCACCCTCGCCTCACCGGCAACTGCGACGCCCGCGGATGACCCTTGGACGGAAAAAGCCATGACGTTGCTCTGCACCGCGATGGTTAACACGGCATCCAGATCGTCCGGCGGCAGCAGGACGAGTTGCACCCCCTCGCTGTGCTCCGCCAGCATCGCGAGATCGATGTCGCAGGCGCCCTTCTCTTGCCACTTTCCCTCGAGCGTCGCCATCCGCCCGGCCGAGATCAGCCGGCACAGCCGCCCGTAAGCCGCGCGATCGGTAGGATAAGCGAGAAACGCCAGACCCTCGATGGTTTCGATCCGGCAGCCGATCACCGGCCGCAGCTTCACTTCTTTGGCATTGGTGTGGATGCGTACCACCCCGGCCATGGAATTGACGTCAGCAATTCCGATCGCGTCGTAACCATACTCGAAAGCGGCCTCGACCAGTTCGACCGGCTGCGAAGCTCCGCGCAAGAACGAGAAGCAGCTGACAAGCCCCAACTCGACGAACGGCGCCGGCGCGGGCGCAGCGATCAGATCGGGATCGACTTTGAGCCGGCGTCTGCCGGGATTAGGGGGAGCGTCCGGCACTGCGGCATTCTCACCCAACTAGCTCCGTCAGCCGCTCGGCTACGGCAGCAAGATCGGCCTGGAACAGGCGCTCCTGCTCCTGCTTCGCTTCGTCCTTGAGGCGCAGCAGGTAGGAGGGATGCGCGGTAACCCACAGCTCGCTGCCGTCGTCGAGCGGATGAGCCGTGCCGCGGGCCTTGGAAATGCTGACTGTCTTTCCCAGAACGCCGCGCGCCGCGCTCGCTCCCAAAGCGAGGATCAGCTTCGGCCTCACGATCGACCGCTCGCTTTCGAACCACCAGCGGCAGATATCGATCTCTTTGGCGGTCGGCGACTGGTGTAGCCGTCGCTTGCCTCGCGGTACGTACTTGAAGTGCTTGACCGCGTTGGTGAGGTAGACCTTCTGCCGATCGATACCCGCGCGTTCGAGATGAACATCAAGCACGCGTCCCGCGGGACCCACGAAAGGTCGCCCGGCAAGATCTTCCTGGTCCCCCGGCTGCTCACCGACGATCATCAGCTCTGCCTTTTTCGGCCCCTCTCCCATTACCGCCTGATTGTCGAGCAAACCGATCGGGCAACGGCGACAGGCGTGGATGGCTTCATCAACCGCGACGAGCGACTTTGGCCGCTCTCCGAACTCCATGGCTCCCGCTTCAACCATCGCGCTCTCCCGCGCCTGCGCGCCCGCGACGAGCTCAGGGATAAGCGCCGCCTCGGGCATGTTCTTCCAGTACTTGCGAGGCATCTCCTTGAGCATGGCCCCGACCTTCAAACGCGCCGGATTGAAGATCGATGCATAGTACTTGCGCCACAGTTCCTCGGCCGGGTCTCCTGCGGGTGCGTCGGAACGTTGCGCCGCGGGGCCTTCGCTCAGCACTTCGCCGTCCCAGTGCAGCGACCCTTGCGGCGTCAGGATCGACCAGCGCATCTGCGTGAAGCGCCGCACGAAGAAGCCGGCACTGGCGCGCAGGATGTGATGCTCGGGCTCGAACCAGGCGACGAAACGTTCGCCTCCGTCTGCTTCTTCGACCGAGCGGAACCGCACGAAAGCGCGCATCTTGTGGATGTCACGTCGCACTGCGCGGGCCCAATCCTCCACCCGGCGCACTTCGAGGTCGGCGCGGTCTTCCATCAACCGAACATCGGCCTGGAGCCGCCAGAGCAGTCGGTAAAGCCAAGCGAAACGCTCGCGATCCGAATGAAGGATCGCGCTTTGCGCCAGCTCGATGAAGGATCGGCTCGCCCGAACCTGCGGTGCATGGGGGCCAGGCGTGGGAAGATCCATGTGCCCCTGACCGAACAGATCTCGCGGCCTAGCGACTTCGGACCAGATGACATGTTCGGGAGCGATGCCGCCCTGTACGAGCATGCGAGCTTGATCCCGCCAAAACTCGAAATCGTCGGGTTGGGGAAGACCGACCTGGTAACAGACGGCCCCATGCGCGGCTTGAGGCAGAGTCATGCCGCAAAGAGCTCCAGCTGCTCTCTTTTAGGCGCCAATTGCGCGCGCAAATCCGCGCGGTCGGTTAGCAGCGTCGGT
Organism: uncultured Erythrobacter sp.; assembly: GCA_964439725.1. Lineage (GTDB taxonomy): Bacteria > Pseudomonadota > Alphaproteobacteria > Sphingomonadales > Sphingomonadaceae > Croceibacterium_A. Next base: position 45,547 of record CAYTPY010000004.1, read on the forward strand.
CGCCAGTCGGCTGCGATTAGAAACGGCCGAACTTTCGCGATCGACACGGTGAGCTTGGCGACATCGTCGAGCCGCAGCCTGCGGTGACGCCGTGAAGCCAGAATGTGATCGACCGCGCGCACCCCCAACCCAGGCACGCGCAGCAACATTTCACGCGAGGAAACGTTCACATCGACAGGAAACTGCTCACGAAACTTGAGCGCCCAGGCGAGCTTGGGATCGATGTCCAGCGGCAGCATTCCATCCGGTTCCGCGGCTGCCACGACGTCCGCAGCATCGTAGCCGTAGAAGCGCATCAGCCAATCGGTTTGATAGAGCCTGTGCTCACGCACCAGCGGTGGACGCTTCAGCGGCAGAACCGCGCTCGCATCGGGGATCGGGCTGAAGGCCGAGTAATAGACACGCCGCAACCCAAACGCGCGGTAGAGCCCGCTGGCCTTGCCGACGATGTCCGCGTCAGTGGCGGCATCGGCCCCAATGATCATCTGCGTCGACTGGCCCGCGGGAGCGAACCGGGGTGCGTGGCGAAAGCGTCGCTTCTCATCGCTGGCCTGGCGGATCGATGACGTCATGCCGCCCATCGCTGTCTCAATGCGCCGTGCATCCTTGTCGGGAGCAAGTCGCTTCAATCCCGTGTCGGTCGGCAACTCGACATTAATCGAGACACGGTCGGCATAGAGCCCAGCCTGGTGGATCAGTTCTGGGGCCGCATCGGGAATTGTCTTGAGGTGAATGTACCCCCGAAAATCATATTCTTCTCGCAGGATACGGGCCACTTCTACCATCTGCTCCATCGTGTGATCGGAGCTCTTCACGATGCCTGAAGAGAGAAACAGTCCTTCGATGTAATTGCGGCGGTAGAAGCTGAGCGTCAGCTCCACCACTTCATGCGGGCTGAACCGCGCCCGCCGCACGTTCGAGCTTTTCCTGTTGATGCAGTAGTGACAGTCGAAGACGCAGTGATTGGTCATCAGGATCTTGAGCAACGAAATGCACCGCCCGTCAGGAGCATAGGCGTGGCAGATTCCCATTCCCTCGGTAGAGCCGATCCCCTTGCCACCTTCACTGGTGCGTTTGGCCGTCCCCGACGAGGCGCAGGACGCGTCATATTTTGCAGCATCTGCAAGGATTTCGAGCTTCTGCAGAAGGGTTAGCTGAGTCATTCGTTCTGTATATGTTCTCACCGGCATTTTGCCTAGCCCTCGCAACACGAGTTGCTAGGCTGGCGAAAAGGAGAGACCGATGACCGAGCAGCAGCTTGCCTTCGCCCCAGCCACGGAACAGTTGCGGCTCCTAGAAACCGGGGCGATCAGCGCCGCTGAACTGCTCGATCTTTACCTCGGACGGATCGATCGCCTGAACTCTGCCTACAATCTCGTCGTGGCGACGGACCTGGACCGCGCCCGGGCCGCCGCCAAAGAGATCGACAGTGCACGCGCCAGCGGCGATCCGCTCGGCCCGCTCGCCGGCCTACCGGTCACCATCAAAGACTCGTACGAAGTTGCTGGCATGCCTGCCACCTGCGGATTGGAGCCTCTGCGCGATCATGTGCCGGAGCGCGATGCCGATGCGGTGACACTGCTGCGTGAAGCGGGCGCCAACATCTTCGGCAAGACCAACCTGCCTGCCGGTGCCAGCGATTGGCAATCGTTCAACCCGATCTACGGCGTGAGCCGCAATCCTTGGGACCCAAACCGCACCGTCGGCGGATCGTCTGGCGGCGCCGCCGGTGCGGTGGCCGCCGGGCTTACGGCATTCGAACTCGGCAGCGACATTGGCGGTTCGATCCGGATTCCGGCGCATTTTTGCGGCGTTTTCGGCCACAAACCGACTTACGGCCTCGTTCCCTTGCGCGGTCACATCCCGCCGCCGCCCGGCATGCTGCACCAGCCGGAACTGGGCGTCGCGGGACCTATCACTCGGAGCGCAGAGGACCTCGAGCTTCTGCTCGGGGTGCTTGCGCCGCCGCTGCCTACGCCGCGCCGGGATCGTATCGAACACTTCCGCGTCGGGGTCTGGATGGGAGGCAGTGCGTACCGGGTGGATACGGCGTATCGTGAGGCACTCGAGAGTTACCTGGTGGAGCTTCGAAACGCCGGCGCCCAAATCGAAGAAGTCGAACTGCCCGTAGATCCACGGAAAAGCTACGACACCTATCTGCAGGTCCTGTTCGCCATAGTCGGAGCCCCTGCCCCCGAGGAGGCGGAGGCGTTCGAAAACCTCGCCGACCGCGACGAAACGGGCATCGCAGCCAAGCTGGCGCGTTACATGCGAACCTCACTCGGTGAATGGTTCCAGCTAGCGGAGACCCGCGAGCACCTGTTTCGAGCTTGGGCAGCCTTCTTTCAGGACTATGACGCGCTGCTCTGTCCGGCGGTGCCGGTGGTTGCCTTCGAGCACATGGCCGAAGGAAGCGGCGTGCACTCCGATCAGTTGTTCCGCCGTGTCATGATCGACGGCCAGCCGGCGCCCTATCTCGATTTTACTTGGCAGGGCCTGGCGCTGGTCGCCAACCTCCCAGCCACTGTCATGCCAACCGGCAAGCTGGTCGACGGACTGCCGGCGGGCATGCAAATCATTGGTCCTTATCGCGAGGATCTCACCCCAATCCGGTTTTCTCAGTTGGCTGCGCGCGCCGCTGGTGCCTTCGTTCCGCCGTCTGCCCTCCGCTGAAAGCTAGCCCGTCCATCTTGCCGGTCACAGTTGTTCCCTGTATGTTCCCAGGATGGAGCGTAGACGTGAGCCTGTTGTAAATGGTCGCGGAGCCCAATCTGGCGCGGTACCCCGGCGCTTCCGCCTTCCCGAGCGCGAAGTTGACGGCGACTGGCGTGACTACATCGAATCGCTGGGCGGACCGCCGATCAAGCTCAGCACGACGGTCATGGAAGAGCATCCGAAAACCATCCTCACCTTCAACCAATCGCCTGACATTGCCTTCGATCGCTCGATCAACGCCTATCGCGGTTGTGAGCACGGCTGCATCTACTGCTTCGCCCGCCCTACCCACGCCTTCCATGATCTCTCGCCCGGGCTGGACTTCGAAACCAGGTTGTTTGCCAAACCGAACGCCGCCGAACTGCTCAGGCGGACGCTTGCAAAACCTAAATACAAGCCTCGGCCGATCGCGATGGGGACGAACACCGATCCTTACCAGCCTATCGAAAGCCGATATCGGATAACCAGGTCCATCCTGGAGGTGTGCGCCGAGGCGCATCATCCTGTCACCATCACCACCAAGTCCGATCGGGTGCTACGCGATCTCGATCTGCTGACCGAACTGGCTGAGCAGCGCCTCGTCGCAGTCGCAATTTCGGTGACATCGCTCGATGCGCGCCTGTCCACCCTTCTTGAGCCTCGCGCGTCCGCGCCGGCCAAACGGCTTGCAGCGCTTGGTCGTCTCGCCAAGGCTGGCATAGCTGCGCATTGCTCCGTCGCGCCCGTCATCCCGGCCATCACCGACGAGTTCATGGAAGACATCGTCTTTCGCGCAGCAGACTTGGGAGTCAGTTCAGTCGGATGGATTCCGCTGCGGCTTCCGTACGAGGTCGCATCCTTGTTCCGGGAATGGCTTTCGGTCCATTTCCCGGACCGCGGCGACAAGGTCATGAGCATCGTTCAGTCAATCCGCAACGGCCGCGACAACGATCCGCGGTTCTTCAGCCGAATGAAGCCAGCCGGCGTGTGGGCGGATCTTTTCCGAGCGCGATTCCGGCTGGCCAGGAAGCGAGCAGGCATCGGGCAGGACCGCTTTGAGCTCGACTGTAGCGGGTTTCGCGCCCCTTCTGTCAGTGGCCAGTTAAGCTTGTTGTAAGGATGGAGGCCGTTTGGGGGCGTTGCTCGTGAAAATAGGCCGCCTTCGGAATAACCCGGAACCAGGTGGTTCATCGTGAGTATTGATAGCGTTTGGCCGCTTGATACGGATCGGGACGGGACCCGGCCGGGCGGCTTAAAAGGGGAACTATATGCGGAAAATTGTTTTGGGGATGGCCGCTGCTACGGCAGTGGTGGTGTCCCCGGCGGCTGCGCGTGACGGCGGCTTCTACATCGGCGCCGACTTCGGCGCGATGATCGTCGAAGACACCGATCTCGATATCGGCGGTACCGACGGTGCCGTCACGATAGACAACAACTACGGCTATGACGGCGGCATCTATGCCGGCTACGATCTCGGCGCGTTCAGGATCGAAGCCGAAGTGGCGCACAAGAAAGCCCGTGTAGACGAATTCACGAACCTCGCTTCCCTTCCCGCAACCGGCGGCGCGCTTCCCGCGGGCACCCGTGACGCTGCGGGATCGACCAAGGCACTGAGCTTCATGCTCAACGGCCTGTTTGACTTCGGCGATGAGAACGGAACCAGCGCTTTCGTTGGCGGTGGTGCTGGTTACGCCCGCGTCAACTTCAACGACGTGCGCGCGTTCGAAGACAGCGGTGTGTTCCTCGACGATCGTGACAGCGGTTTTGCATGGCAAGTTCTCGCCGGTGTCCGGCAGGCCGTGTCGAGCAATGTCGACATGACGCTCAAGTACCGCTTCTTCAACGTTAACAATCTCGAAATGGAAACATTTGGCGGCGCCGCTGCGGAAACCTCGCTCCGGACGCACTCTCTGATGGGGGGGCTGACGTTGAACTTCGGTGGCCAGGCTGCTCCGCCGCCGCCGCCGCCGCCGCCGCCGCCTCCGCCCCCGCCGCCTCCTCCGCCCCCGCCGCCTCCGCCGCCGCCTCCGCCGGTCGCGCAGTGCAACCAGGGCCCGTACATCGTGTTCTTCGACTTCGATAAGTCGGACA